>NZ_FYAJ01000045.1:0-862 GCF_900185625.1 Photobacterium andalusiense | reverse complement strand
CAAACCGTTAAACCACACCGACAGTGGTGTCGATGGTTTAGTTGATAGTGTTAACGATAAAATCACCATTGATGTGCCGATTCAGGCGCAAGACACCGATGGTGATTGGCTACAAAAGCCTGCCAATATTGATATCACCATTGTTGATGGTGCCAACCCAGAGTTTGGTACTGATAAAGGTACCACCATTGTTGAAACCGAAACAGGGGTAACAGCCAGCGGTAAGATCCCATTAGATGTGGGCTCTGATGACATTGCGCATATTGATTTTGCTCAGTCTCAGCCATCACTTGATGGCATTGTCTCAAATAATCAAGCGACCCGTTATAGCGTTGATGGTAATGAGATTAAGGTCGTGATTGACGGTGGCACAAATGATGGTGAAGCGGTTCTAACGATCACAATTGGTAATGATGGCAGTTATATTGTTGAACAACATCAACCGATTGAACAAGATAATGCAGCAGGTGATAGCGTTAATATTGAGCTTGGTGTGGTGGCCACGGATGATGATGGTGATAGCAGTAATACGGGTCAATTAGAGATCCATATTAAAGATGGTTTAAATCCTACAGGTGAAGGCGTTCAAGCCAATATTACCATTACTGAAGGTGATTTAATCCCTCAAGCAGGTGAGCAAGGCTACCCTGTTGTTGGTACAGGACACTTTACCGTTGATGCAACAGATGATGCGTTAGTCGCAACGTCATTAACGATCACTGACAGCGTTAAAACGGCATTATTGACCGAATTAAATGGTCTTACTTCTGGCGGAGACGCATTAACCTTTAGCATTAATATTGATGCTCATGGTGTTATCACGATCACCGGTATCACAGCCAGCGGGGCGGATGAAGCCGTT
>NZ_FYAJ01000042.1:0-969 GCF_900185625.1 Photobacterium andalusiense | reverse complement strand
ATTGGCAGGCTTTTGTAGCCAATCACCATCGGTGTCTTGCGCCTGAATCGGCACATCAATGGTGATTTTATCGTTAACACTATCAACTAAACCATCGACACCACTGTCGGTGTGGTTTAACGGTTTGTCTTGAACAATCGTTACTGTGACGTCGATATCGTGACCGTTCGTCGCTTGGACTGCATCCAATGAGACTGTTACCACTTGCTCGCCGTCAGCGGTCACACCGACTAATTGTCCGGTGGTGCTGTCATAGCTAAAGCTGATCGCTTGATTATCGCCCGTAGTTAACTCTGATGATAATTCATCAATTAATTTGGTTAATTGGACTGAATCGATAACCACAGTCTCAGGATTAAGACGATCGGCACCTGCCTCAATCACTATCGTAGTATTGCCCGATACAGGGTAGCCTTGCTCTCCAGCCTGAGGGGTTAAATCACCTTCGGTAATGGTGATCTCACCGTGCTCATTACCGCCCGCATCTGCACCATCATTAATGGTGATCACTACCTGACCGTTCGCGGTATCGCCATCATTATCCGTTGCCGTCACACCAAGATTAATGTTGGCAATGTCAGCATCGTTTTGATCAATGGGGCCTGTAACTTCAACCGTGTATGAGCCATCTTTCGCAATCGTTACTACCATCACTGGCTTATCGTGACTGTCAACCACAGTTAATACGTTACCGTTAACTGTAAATGTGGTCGCGGTACCATTACTGGTTAAACCTTGAAGGCTTGGCTGGTCGGCATTGAAATCAAGCTGATGAATTGCATCTGAGCCGACATCCAGCGGCACTTCGCCGCTAATAACTTGACCATTTTGGGTAGTTTTATTAATGGTGGTGCCACTGTCAGTGCCAAATTCTGGGTTGGCACCATCAACAATGGTGATATCAACATTGGCAGGCTTTTGTAGCCAATCACCATCGGTGTCTTGCACCTGGATCGGCACATCAATGGT
>NZ_FYAJ01000008.1:0-127618 GCF_900185625.1 Photobacterium andalusiense | reverse complement strand
CCCGTCCGCCGCTCGTCAGCATTGATAGCAAGCTATCAATCTGTTACCGCTCGACTTGCATGTGTTAGGCCTGCCGCCAGCGTTCAATCTGAGCCATGATCAAACTCTTCAATTAAAGTTTTGTTGTTTCTTTCGAAACGGCTCAATGAATACTGACTTCAAAACTACCTTAGTAATTTTAAAGCTATTACCATTCCAACAGAATGGTAATGAATTGACTGTGCCAAATAACCGTAGTTATTTGTATTGGTCACTCAGTTCATTGATAAATCTTTCGACTTAACTATTCAACGAGTGCCCACACAGATTGCATGGTCAAATTGTTAAAGAACATTAGCGCAATACATCGTATTGGCTGAGGCTGCGTATACTACTCCGCGCCAGCTTAAAGTCAACAAGTTTTTTGAATTTATTTTTCAAAACCCTTTAATGACCTGCCTTGCGTAAGATATATTTAATATTTCTTACCATTTGAATAAAATTCAAATCAAGACTGCGATTTTCACATCTAAAACTAAAGGTAAAACCTTAATTAAAGCTTGTGAATTTTTATAAACCGCTTACCGACAAGTTATACACAGGTTGTAATCAAGTTACTAACCGCACGTATTCCGTATCGTTGGGGTGCATTATAGATAGAACGAGAAGGATGACAATTGTTTATTTGGTTTTTTGGTGCGAATGCTAGTAATACCAACCAAAAGCCACAAAAGAGTCAATTTTCATACAGAAAGACTCTTTGTTGATAGTCGTTATTTGAAAATAGTGTTGACTATTTAACCACCCCCTGACTTTTGGTTCATTTATGATGTTTATGAAACAACAAAAGCAGGGTTCAATAACGTTTCGCGATCATAACGAAGTGGAAAACCATCGAGATCGTTCACTGTCGCGCCAGCACTTTCAGCAATACATTGACCAGCCGCAGTATCCCACATCATTGTTGGTCCTAAACGCGGATAATATTGAGCTCGTCCTTCAGCGACTAAACAAAACTTTAATGAAGATCCTACTGCCACTAATTTATGCTCACCGAGTTGTTGCAGGTAAGCCTCTAACTCAACCGAAGGATGTGAACGACTACCAACAACTGTTGGTACAGTAGCAGGTAAAAGACGAATGACCTCTTTGCCTGCTTTAGTAACCAGCCAAGCTGTTTTTCCATCACCCAACCAGGCTTTATTTAATGCCGGAGCATAGACAACGGCTAAAATAGGTTTTCCATTCTCAACCAGCGCAATGTTAACAGTGAACTCGCCATTCTTATTGATAAACTCTTTGGTACCATCAAGTGGGTCCACCAGCCAAAAAGATGACCAATGTTGGCGCTGGTGCCAATCAGTCTGCGGTGATTCTTCTGATATGATAGGGATGTCGGGAGTCAGTTGCTGTAATTGACTAATAATAATTTCATTTGCAGCAAGATCAGCAATGGTAACGGGGCTATTATCGTGTTTATTTTCAATGGCTATATTACTGTGATAATGCGTCATTATCGATTTACCTGCATCCAATGCAATGGCATATATAGCATCAAGTAATGTGGTCACTTACGGTACTCCTATTACCGATGGTCAAGCAATGATACTTCGACGACGTAAAGCATTAATACATTGCTCAACCAATTCATTAATATTATGACTATCAGCGGCTAAGTGAATTTCAGGCTGTAAAGGCGATTGGTACTCTGCATCAATCCCTGTAAATTGCTTTATTTCACCTGCTCGTGCTTTTTTATACAGTCCTTTAGGATCGCGTTTTTCACATTCAGCTAAAGGCGTATCAACAAACACTTCGATAAACTCCCCCTGTGGCAGTAAATCTCGAACTATTTGTCTTTCTTCACGATGAGGAGATATAAACGCACTCAGTACGATCAATCCTGAATCTGCCATTAATGTGGCAACCTCACCGATACGGCGAATATTTTCACGTCGATCTTGAGCTGAGAACCCAAGATCTTTACACAATCCGTGCCGAACATTATCACCATCTAATAAATAAGTATGGTAACCCAATGCTAGTAACCTATGCTCTAGCGCGCCAGCAATTGTCGATTTTCCGGCACCACTCAATCCTGTAAACCATAATACACAAGGTTGCTGTTGCTTTTGCTGTCCTCGTTGTTGCTTGGTCACACTATAGCTATGCCAAACAATATTATTGTTATCATCATGAGACTTTGGTGTGGTATTCATAACATATTCCATTGTTAATTTAGTTAAAAGGAAAGACTAATGGGATCAAGATCAACACTACTGTGGAATACACAATCGAGAGCGGTAACCCTAGTTTCAGATAATCTCTAATTTGATAATTACCAACGCTATACACCAACAAATTAGTTTGATAACCATAAGGAGATATAAAACTCGCACTCGCGCCAAAGAGTACTGCCATAATAAACGGCATTGGATCGACGCCATACCCAAGCGCTAAACTATAGCTAATAGGAAAAGCTAAGGCAGCAGCTGCATTATTGGTGATCAATTCTGTCAGAACTAATGTTAGTAAATAAACCGCAATTAACCCACCGTAAACCCCCCAGCCATTAAATGCGGCGATCAAAGCTTGCCCCATATAGTGTGATAAGCCACTGGTGATCATTAATTGCGCCAGTGTTAATGCAGATCCAACAATCACCACAATATCAATCGGAAATCGGCGTCGAAGCTCTGTAAAAGAAATGAGTCCTAATCCAACGAGTAACACCAAATAAATAGCCAATCCTTTTATTAAGGGTAACCAATCAATTAATGCCAATACGATAACACTTAAAAATCCAACTAATACGGTAGCGCTACGACGTTTATCTAAACGTGTACTTGAATCAAGACCATTAACCAATACAAATTCACGTTCAAGCATAGCCCGCTTTTGATTAAACATTTTTCCCGGCACAATAACTAACGTATCACCTGCGCGTAACTCAATATTTCCCAAGCCCCCCGCTAATCGTTCATGACCACGACGAATTGCAACCACAACGGCATCAAAGTTTTCTCGAAATTGGGCATTTTTTAAAGTACGACCACAAATAGCAGCAGAATGGCTAACCACTACCTCCATCATCGACTGGCCATTTAAATGATGCTGTCCAAATAGATGCAAACCGTCGATTTCTTGTAAGGTGGTAACACTTTCAATATCACCACAAAACAATAACCGATCACCGGCTTGTAAGTGTGTGTTAGGACAAACCGGTGCAATGGTTTTACCATCACGAATTAATTCAGCTAAAAATAACCGTCGTAATGCTCTCAATCCATTTTCTGCGACCGTTTTTTCAATCAATGGAGAATCACTTTTAACGCGCGCTTCTAAAAAATAAGGTAATTGCTCTTCGCTATGATCGTCGTTATCAGGTAATAAATAACTCAAGGGTATTAAAATCATTAAACCGATCACTAATACTGCTAAGCCAATCATGGACGGTGCAAAAAATCCCAGACTAGGTAAACCAACATCTTCAACAAAACTATTAATAATAAGGTTGGTTGATGTTCCAATGAGGGTCAGTGTTCCCCCTAAAATAGCAGCATAAGATAAAGGCAGTAATAATTTAGAAGGTGCATGACGCTGATTACGTTTTATTGCTCCAATTAACGACACCACCACCGCAGTGTTATTAGTAAATGAAGATAATAACGCCGTTGATATTCCAAGCTTTGCGACAACCGAGCTATGACCACCTTGTGAAATTTGCCGCCCGACCCAACTTATCAAGCGTGTTTTTTCAAGTGCTATCGATACTAAAATCAATAACACTAAAGTTAATAACGACGGGTTGGTAAAATTTGCGGCAATGGCTGGTAATTCAATTAAATTTGATTGAAAACCAATAAACGCACTGCCAGCAAATAAATACGCGGGTTTAATCTTCGTGGTGAGCAAGCAGAGAATAATCACTACTAGCATTGCCAGCACAGTAGCTTGTTCCCAGCTCATTCACGTTACTCCAGTAATTGACCAATATCTTTGGCATCCCAATGTGGGAAATGCTTACGAACGAGCGCATTAAATTCAACTTCAAACGCTGAATAACGACTGCTTTGCTGATCGGCGAGTGCTTCACGCACTAAACCAGCACCAACGGTGACATTGGTTAAACGATCGATAATGATAAATCCGCCTGTGTCTTTGCAGGTCTGATAACTATCTACAGCTATCGCATCATGAAGATTGACTTCACACAGACCAATGCCGTTAAGTGGTAGCGTCTCGGTCGCAAAAGTATCAAGACTATTAATATCAACTTGATGACGTATAGCACTCACACTGCCTAAGGTTTTTTTACCTGCTACTTTAATATCATACTGACGCCCAGTCGCGAGTGCGGTCTCCCCCATCCACACGATATCAGCCAGTACATTATTACTTAATGGCACTTCGTCTTCGGCTGCAATCAAAGTATCACCACGGCTGATATCAATTTCATCCGCTAAGGTAACGGTAATTGCTTGCCCTTGAGCTGCGGTCTCCAAATCACCATCAAAAGTAACAATACGCTCAACTGTGGATGTTTTTCCTGAAGGTAATGCGGTTACACGCTGTCCTACATGAATTTCACCGGCAGCTAATGTGCCAGCAAACCCTCGAAAATCAAGATTAGGACGATTTACATATTGAATAGGAAAACGTAATGCTGACGAGTCATCACCAGATAATAAATCGACCTGTTCTAATAAGGTCAATAACGGCTTACCTTGATACCACGCCATCTTGGCACTTTGACTGACAACGTTATCGCCTTCTAATGCCGATAGTGGTAACACTTTAATATTGATCTTAGGATTAAGCTTTTTTGAGAATTGAAGGTATTGCTGCTGAATTTCTTCAAAACGCGCTTGGTCGAAATCAACTAAATCCATTTTATTTACCGCCACAATAAACTGGCGAATACCTAATAGGCTAGCAATGTAAGAATGACGACGCGTTTGATCTAACACGCCTTTACGTGCATCAATCAAAATAACCGCAACATCACACGTCGATGCGCCTGTTGCCATATTACGGGTGTATTGCTCATGCCCTGGAGTATCGGCAATAATGAACTTACGTGCTTTGGTTGAGAAATAACGGTAAGCAACATCAATGGTGATCCCTTGCTCACGCTCTGCTTGTAAACCATCGACTAATAAGGCTAAGTCCGGTTTATCGCCTGTGGTACCGACTTTTTGACTGTCGGTATGGATAGCCGCAAGTTGATCTTCATAAATCTGATGTGAGTCATGTAACAGACGACCAATGAGGGTACTTTTGCCGTCATCAACGGAGCCACAGGTTAAAAACCGTAGCAGCGATTTATTATGGTGTTGATCAAGGTAAGCTTCGATACCCAGTTCTGCCACCTGTTGTTCTATGACACTGTTCATTATTCTCTCCTTAGAAATAACCCTGGCGCTTTTTCAATTCCATTGAGCCCGATTGATCATGATCGATAGCGCGTCCTTGGCGTTCACTTGAAGTAGCCACCAGCATTTCTTCGATGATCCCCGGTAAAGTATCAGCAGTTGATTCCACCGCTCCCGTTAATGGATAACATCCTAAGGTTCTAAACCGAACACTTTTTTGCTCAATGGTTTCGCCTGGTTGTAACTCTAAACGTTCATCATCTACCATAATTAGCATGCCATCACGTTCTACAACTGGCCGTACTTGGGATAGGTACAGTGGCACAATTTCAATTTGCTCAAGGAAGATATATTGCCAAATATCGAGCTCAGTCCAATTGGATAACGGGAACACGCGAATACTTTCGCCTTTATTAATCTGACCGTTATAAGTTTTCCATAATTCAGGGCGCTGATTTTTAGGATCCCAACTGTGGTTTTTATCACGGAAAGAATACACACGCTCTTTGGCTCGCGACTTTTCTTCATCACGGCGAGCACCACCAAATGCGGCATCAAAACCATATTTATCGAGTGCTTGTTTTAGGCCTTGAGTTTTCATGATATCGGTATGCTTTGACGAACCATGAGTAAATGGCCCCACTCCCATCGCGATTCCCTCTGGATTTTGATGGACTAATAAATCAAAACCGTATTTCTTGGCAGTACGATCACGAAACTCAATCATTTCACGAAACTTCCAAGTGGTATCAACATGCAATAGCGGAAATGGAATTTTTCCGGGATAAAAAGCCTTACGGGCTAAATGCAACATCACTGATGAATCTTTACCAATCGAATACATCATTACAGGGTTATCAAACTCAGCGGCGACTTCACGCAAAATATGAATACTTTCTGCTTCGAGTTGCTTGAGGTGGGTTAAACGTTTCGGGTCCATCTCTCTCTCCATGCTATGCCAGCTTCACTACCGCTTCAGGTTGCGGTGATAACTGTTCCTTTGTTGTGAACCAAGCTAATTTATGTGACAACTTGACGACTTCACCGACCACAATTAACGATGGCGAAGCAGCATGCTGTGCTAAATCGGCAAGTTGATCTAATTGTCCGGTTAATACTTTTTGGGTGGTTTGTGTACCGCGCTCAATAATGGCGATAGGCGTTTCAGCGGCGCGGCCATGTTGTAATAACTGCTGTTGAATGTGGCTCGATTTCATTAACCCCATATAAATCACTAAAGTTTGATTACCACGAGCTAAAGTTGACCAATCAAGCTGCTTACCATCGGGCTTTAAATGACCGGTTATAAACATCGCTGTTTGCGCGTAATCACGGTGAGTTAATGGAATACCAGCATAAGCGGTTGCGCCAGCAGCTGCGGTAATACCCGGTACGACTTGAAAATCAATACCAGCCTCTGCTAGCACTTCTAATTCTTCAGCGCCACGTCCAAACACAAATGGGTCACCACCTTTCAGCCTTACGACTCGCTTACCTTGTTGGGCATATTCAACAATTAATCGGTTAGTTTGCTGTTGCGGCACACTGTGAAAACCGGCTTTTTTTCCGACACAGACGAGCTCTGCATCACGGCGTACTAATGCCATCACTTCATCAGAGACAAGGTAGTCATACAGCACCACATCGGCTTGCTGCATTAATTGCAACCCACGTAAAGTTAATAAGCCTGCATCACCAGGGCCGGCACCAATTAAAGCAACTTGACCGACAGGCGACGTATGCTGATGTAATTGTTGTTGTAATGCTTGCTGCGCTTCTGTATCGCGACCGACGGCAACCAAATCAGCAAAACGACCATTAAATGCTTGCTCCCAGAAGGCGCGACGGCTCGAAAATGAAGGAAGCTTGGCTGCAAGGTAGCCTCGAAAACCACCAGCCAGCGTTGCCATCTTGCCTAAATGCTGAGGTAGTATTGCTTCTAATTTTTGACGTAATAACCGCGCTAAAACTGGGGCTTTACCTGATGATGAAATGGCAACAATGATAGGAGAACGATCGACAATAGAGGGCACAATAAAACTACAACGCTGCGTATCATCCACTACATTGACTAATACTTGACGTTGATTAGCTGATTGATACACCAACGCATTAAGTTCTTTATGTGGCGTTGCTGCAATAGCCAAAAAAACACCATCGAGATCGCTCGGTGAAAATGCTTCGCTAATATAACGTACTTGACCTGCAGCAATAGCCGCTTCAAAGTCAGCATTAAGCTTTGACGCTATCACACCGACATCAGCTCCAGCTTTTAATAACATCCTTGTCTTGCGCCATGCGCTATTGCCACCACCGACAACCACACATGGTCGACGTTTTAAGTCTGCAAATATTGGCAAATAATCCATTGTTCACTCTCCATTGTTGCTCTGTTACCACTATAGAGAGGCTGCGATATTACTTGAAATTCTAAAGTTTCATTTTTTATACCCAAAAGTTTGGTTGGAACATTGATCCTTAATTTTTGAGCACCGAATAGAATGATCAACCATGAATAAATACAAACTAAATATAAATAGCTAATAGCAAGCCTAATGAAGCATATTCAAATATCACTTCGAACCTAAGTTATGCTTTTTCTTTCTTAATTTAATTAACGCTTTGTGCTTTTAAGTGTGTAATTGCTATTTGTTGGCGGCTTAATAATAGCTATGCATATAAAAAATGAGAGTTAAAGCACAATTACGTGATAGGTGGCGATAGTATTCGCATAAGATTTGCTATTTTAGGCGCGCTTTTCTTGCCTACCCTTTTGGAGATTCACATGACACTAGCTGTTAAACCTTTATCTATCGCGGTATTGGGCGGACTACTGTTGCTTGCAGGTCCTGCAAATGCAGAAACGATTAAATTACGTATTCTTGAAACAACTGATATTCATACCAATGTGATGGATTATGATTATTACAAGGATAAGCCTACCGATAAGACGGGGTTAGTACGTACTGCGACCTTAGTTGAGAAAGCACGCGCAGAAGTAACAAACAGTGTGTTAGTGGATAACGGTGATTTGTTGCAAGGTAGCCCAATGGGTGACTATATGGCAGCAAAAGGCATTAAAAAAGGTGAAGTACATCCGGTTTATAAAGTGATGAACCAGCTTGGCTATGCTGTTGGTAATATAGGTAACCACGAATTTAACTATGGTTTAGATTTCCTTGATACCAGTATTGAAGGTGCTAACTTCCCTTACATCAATGCCAACGTATATGATCTAAAAACGGGTAAAAACTTATTCACACCTTATCTTATTAAGGATTACACCTTTAAAGATAACGATGGCAACAACCAAAAACTAAAAATTGGTTATATCGGTTTTGTACCACCGCAAATTATGGTGTGGGATAAAAACAACCTTGAAGGCAAAGTAGAAGCCAAAGACATTAAACAAACTGCTGAAAAGTTTATTCCACAAATGAAAGCGGAAGGTGCCGATATTATTATCGCCATTCCACATTCAGGCGTATCAGCTGATCCATATAAAGTGGGCGCAGAAAACTCAGTCTACTTCCTTACTCAAGTTGAAGGAATTGATGCGATTGCATTTGGTCACTCACATGCGGTATTCCCAAGTAAAGACTTTGCCAGCCTACCTGGTGCTGATATTGAAAAAGGCACTATCAATGGTATTCCAGCAGTAATGCCTGGCCGCTGGGGCGATCATGTCGGTATTATGGATTTAGTATTAGACAAAGACGGTAATAGCTGGAAAGTAACCTCAGCCCAAACTGAAGCCCGTCCGATCTTTGATAAAGCCAATCAACAACCATTAGTAAAAGCTGATCCTAAATTAGTTGCAGCGGTAAAAATTGATCATAATGCCACCCGTGATTTTGTTAACCAGCCAATCGGTAAAGCTAGCGATGTGATGTACAGCTATTTAGCATTGGTTCAAGATGATCCAACAGTACAAATCGTCAACCTTGCGCAGAAAGATTACGTAGAACGCTTTATTCAAGGCGATCCTGATCTTGATGGTCTACCTGTATTATCTGCTGCCGCACCTTTTAAAGCCGGTGGTCGTGGTAATGATGCAGGTAACTACACAGAAGTAGAAGCAGGACAACTGACGTTCCGTAATGCAGCTGACTTATACTTATACCCAAATACACTGGTTGCAATGAAAGTGACGGGTAAAGAAGTTAAAGAGTGGCTTGAATGTTCAGCAGCGCAATTTAACCAAATTGATGTTAATAGTGATAAACCACAAGGTTTAATTAACTGGGATGGTTTCCGTACTTACAACTTTGATGTCATTGATGGCGTCAAATACAACATTGATATTTCACAACCAGCTAAATACGATGGTGAATGTAAGCTAATTAATCCAACTGCAAACCGAATTAAAGATTTAAGCTTTAATGGTAAACCAATTGATCTAAAGCAAACGTTCTTAATCGCAACCAATAACTACCGCGCTTACAGCGGCAAGTTTGCTGGTACAGGTGAAGCATTTATTGCCTTTGCATCACCAGATGAGAATCGCACTGTCTTATCTGATTACATTAGTCGAGTGAGCAAACAAAAAGGTCAAGTAGTACCTAGTGCAGACAATAACTGGCATTTCACCCCACTGAAAAGTGATAAGCAGTTAAAGATTCAATTTGAAACAGCTAACAGTGAGAAAGCGGCAACGTTTATTAAAGATAAAGGTCAATACCCGATGCACCAAGTAAGCACCACTCCGGGTGGATTTGCAATTTACCAATTGGATCTTCAGTCTAAAAAATAATCTGTGCCTTAAGTAACATCGATATACCGCAACCTTGGTTGCGGTATTTTTTTTGATACACTACTGCTACTGCCTCTTTAAACGTTAGATTACCTATGCCATCTAAAAACCACGTTGAATTAACCACTTTTTTAACCCAACTTGGTGCTGATACAGCAACCATTAACGATGTGGTTGCCGTTGCTGAACAACTAGAACTACCCACTCGACATATTTTATTACACCAAGGACAAACGCCAACCCATTGCTACTTTCTGTTAAATGGTCTTTGTCATGCGTGTTACCTTACGGATCAAGGTAAACAATTCAGTAAAGAGTTCTATTGGGATCAAGATGTAATTATTGGCTTTGAAAGTTTAATCACTAACGCACCTTCGGCATTTTTATTAGAAACATTATCTGCCAGTCAATTAATCATGTTGCCAATCAGCTTATTTCAACAATGGCGTCAGCAACAACATCCACTTTATCAAGCATTATTAGAACGCCAATTACTGCATAAAGAACACAAAGAACGCTTTATGTTAATGCACACGCCAGAGCAGCGATTGCAATTGTTTTGCGACCATTTTCCAGAGTTAGTCGGCCGTATTACCGATTACCAATTAGCATCTTACTTAGGGATTACTTCTATTAGTCTCAGCCGTATCAAAAAACGGATTGCAAGTGACGATATTATTGAGAAAAGTTAACCATTGTTAATTTCATGACGAATAAATACCGATACACTCGCAGCATACTTAATAAGGACTTCAATCATGACAACTTGGCAATGTTTACCCTTTGAACAGCTGACCACCCACCAGCTTTATGACCTTTTAAAACTGCGTTCCGACATATTTTGTGTTGAACAAAACTGTGTGTACCCCGATCTTGATGATCATGATCGTGCCAACAATGTTTATCACTTACTCGGTTATGCTAATAATGAGTTAGTCGCGTACTTACGCCTCTTAGCACCAGGGGTAACCTATGACAATGTCAGCATTGGTCGAGTAGTAGTGACACCAAACCAACGTAAATCAGGATTAGGGCATCAATTACTGCGTCAAGGGTTAGCACATGCGGAAGCAATTTGGCCGCAGCAATTAATTGAAATTGGCGCTCAACAATACTTAGTTGATTTCTATCAATCACACGGCTTTACTCAAACCTCTGAAATGTACCTTGAAGACGGTATCCCTCACGTTGATATGCAATTATTGCAAGAGCTGGTGTAATGCGGTGGTCTGCTGTTTCAATAGGTATTGCGATTTTAATTTGCGGCAATTTATCGTCATCATTATCTGATGTGGCTGTAAAACTATTAAATGGCAGCGTATCAGCATTTCAATATATGTTTATTCGCCAATTATTAAGTGTGTTACTGATTACACCGTTATGGTTACGATTACCCTCAGCCCAACGAGATATTGGCCATTGGAAAATTAATGCTATTCGTGCGCATCTGGTATTAGCAGGTAGTGGCATGTTACTGATTGCCATAACCTATTTACCATTAGCAACCGCCAACGCCTTGTTTTATGCTGCGCCGTTATTAATGCTACCACTCTCAATGATCATTTTAGGTGAACGCCCAAATAAACAAAAAGTACTGGCAACTGCAATCGGATTTATTGGCATAGTGATAGTGTTACGACCAGAGCAATTTCATTGGGCAGCACTTGCCGCTTTAGGTACAGCATCTACCTTAGCGCTGTATAATGTTTTAGTGCGAAAGCTGCCGCCACAGCAGCCGATTATCAGTACTCTGTTTTGGACTGGAATTTTATCGTTGCCAGTATCGAGTCTATTAGCGTATCAATATTGGCAACCGTTACAGACTGAGCAATGGCTATTAATTACGGCAAGCGCGATATTCACATTAGGCTATCAAGGAAGTTGTGTTGCGGCATACCGTCAAAGTGAGACCTATAAAATTGGCCTTGCTGAATATTCAGGGCTGATATTCGTGACAATTTTTGGTTATTTATGGTTTAACGAAACACCTGACTGGCTCACAGGATTAGGGATTTTACTGATTATTGTGCCAATGGCGCCATGGCCAAAACGTCGTTATCGTAACAATACCTTTATCCATGATAGCGATTAAAAACAAATCAGCCGCCAAGCTGACTTATAAGTAAGACAGATTCATTGGCGGCTGCTTGGTTTAGATCCAATCACAATCGAATTTATTGACGATAGAAACGTCCACTCGCATTTCTTGCATACGACGCAGAAATACCATTGCCTTGAATTTGTAAGCCCTCAATTTTACCTTGGCTATTTTGACGGTAACGTAATGTTTGTCCGGCTTGAATACGGCTAATTGGCTTACCCGCACCTTCAATATTTGCCATTGCATAAAGATCACCTAACGGTAAATTCTTATCACGGAAAATATTCGCTAGCGTTTCTCCAGCAGGTACTTTCAAACTGTACCACTTACCAGCAATACCCGCAGGTTGACTCGCTGCCACTGATGTCGGCTGGGCTTGAGGTTGAGCAACTTTTGATACCACAACAGGTTTATGGGTCGTAGGATCAATGGTATAGACTTTACCGCCATTAATTGGATAAATTTTTGATGCCATAGGTTTACGCTCAGGCGCAGGACCGCGATCTTCTGTTCCCCCCGTAGCTTTCATTCCTGCATCTTCTTTAATGTCAGCGCTATCTAATACCACATCAGTACGTTTAACCACACTTTGCTTACCACTGCCATCAGGATTATTTTCTGCTTGAATATTTGGGCCGGAGCTGACTTGGCTTGCAACATCACTATTACCTAGGTTTAGTGAGATATCACGTCGCATCGGTACATTACCCGCCCCTCCTTCTAATTCTTGTTCTGACGGCAACATTAACACGCCAATAAATATCGGAATTAAAATGATCAACGCCCAACGATGAAAACGTGGAAAACGCTGCCATACCTGACCAATGCCAGCTATACGCTCACCACACTTTGCCTTCATCACACCAATGTTTAATGTTACTGGCGGTTGACGGCGGCCGTTTTTTTTATTTGAACGGCGATTTACCTTTCCCATATACAGCACTCCGAAGCTTCATATGTCACGCAATTAGCGAATATTGGTTACAAACATTTACCCGATGGGGGCGAAACTGTTATCCTGCTTACTTTAATTCATTCTACATTAAGAGATGACAATAATGTCTGACGTTAAACTAGATACAGTTGAGACTAAAGCAAGCTACGGTATTGGTCTACAAATGGGCCAACAACTAGCACAAAGTGGTCTTGAAGGCCTAAACGTAGCAGCAATTGCTAAAGGTATTGCAGCTTCTCTTGCTGGCGAGATGCCAGAAATCGAAGTTGACGAAATCAACAATGCACTACGTGAACTTCACACAGCAGCAGACGCTGCACGTCAAGAGCAAGCTAAACTAGCTGCTGCTGACGGTGAAGCATTCTTAGCTGAAAATGCACAGCGTCCAGAAGTTACAGTTACTGATTCAGGTCTTCAATACGAAGTTCTAGTTGAAGGTAACGGTGAAATTCCAACTTCTGACAAGCAAGTTCGTGTGCATTACCACGGTATGCTAACAGATGGCACTGTTTTTGACAGCTCTGTATCTCGTGGTCAACCTGCAGAATTCCCTGTAACTGGCGTGATCGCTGGTTGGGTTGAAGCTCTTCAAATGATGCCAGTAGGTTCTAAGTGGAAACTATCTATTCCACAAAACCTTGCTTACGGTGAGCGCGGTGCAGGTGCTGCAATCCCTCCGTATGCTGCACTAGTATTTGAAGTTGAGCTACTAGATATTCTTTAATATCGTAAGCTGAACATATAAATAAACGGCGCTTTAAGCGCCGTTTTTTATAGTTGCAATAAACGTTAACCAATAAAAAAAGCATTACAATTTGATAAATCTTCACTAGGATTGACATACCCAAGTCAATTTCTAATTTTAAAGACTTCGGTATTTATCTTTACTAAGGAGTCTCTCAATGAAAAAACGTCGTATCGTAACGACTTTAGCTGCAGTTGCATTATTATCATCAAGCACCATGAGCTACGCTTTTAGTTTGTCTGATATTTTCGGTGGCGAAAGTGCAGATCAAGTGGTCAGCCAAGTGGCACAAAACCCACTCACAAAAACTCTTATTTCTGAGCTTGGTGTCAAACCTGAACAAGCAGCAGGTGGCGCAGGCGCTTTATTAGGTTTAGCAGCGAGTCAACTTTCAGGCCCACAAGGCAGTGAACTTTCAAAATTAATTCCTGGTGCTGAAAAGCTAACAGACTCATTACCAATGGGATTAGGTCAATTGCTAAGTAACCAAGCTAATATTGATAAAGTATTCTCACTGCTCGGTATGGATCCAAGCATGATCAATAAATTCATTCCCGTTATCACTCAATTCTTAGGCCAACAAGGTGCGAGTAATGCCCTTTTAGGTGCATTAGATAAAGTATGGGCACCAGCAGCGACTGCTGCAAAATAAGCAGACTCAACAGCCAATAACCGACAAGGCAGCGTCTAAACGCTGCCTTGTTTTTTATTAAACCTCGATATTTATCGTATTATCAAATACCAGAACCATGCGATTCAGTATCATTGTCTTCATGCAATCCACATTCACGTTTAAGACCAAAAAAGCGGGTTTCTTGCTCGGTCATACCCGGTTGCCATTTAACGGTAGTATGGGTATCCCCAACCGATAAATAGTCTTGCTGTTTTAATGGATGATAAGGTAACCCGTGTTGTTGCAAGTAAGCATCGATATCTTCATTACTCCAATCTATCACGGGTAAAAACTTAAACCGCCCATTTTGAATCGCTAATACCGGTAATGTCGCTCGAGAATCTGCTTGCTCACGGCGTAAACCAGAAAACCAGGTGCTCACATTGAGTTCACTTAATGCTCGTCGCATCGGCTCAACTTTATTAAGCTGGTTATATTGTTTAATCCCATCTACACCTTGTAGCCACAATTGGCCATAACGTGCTTCTTGCCATGCAGCACTTTGTTTGGCGCTGTAGACATGAAGATTGAGGTTTAACTGCTTGGTTAAACTATCAATAAACTGATAGGTTTCAGGAAATAAATACCCAGTATCAGTTAATACCACTGCAATATTCGCTTTCGCTTGCGTGACCAGATGTAGCATCACTGCCGATTGGATTCCAAAACTAGAAGCTAACGCAAACTCACCCTCAAGGTTCTCTAATGCCCATTGCACTCGTTGTTGCGCTGTCAGTGTCTCCAGCATGGCATTAATCTCAGCCAACTGAATAATTTGACTCACTTTTGGCAGTTCAAGCAACTCAGCCAGTTGAAATTTAGGCATAGAAATCCCTCATCGATATTTTTACTTCATCAATAATGCCAGCACGAATGGTAAAATCACCAAAGCCTTCATTCTGTTGACGCTCCATTGCCCAGCGTCCGACTAAACTATCCATTTCATCCATAATTTGAACCACAGTAATATTCTCACGGTACATTTTTGGTACACGCGTACCGTTACGGTTACCGCCTAAATGAAGGTTATAGCGTCCCGGCGCTTTACCTACGAGGCCGATTTCGGCCAACATCGCGCGGCCACAGCCATTTGGACACCCCGTAACCCGCAGAATAATATTTTCATCTTCATTCAAGCCGTGTTTGGCTAAAATTCCTTCAACATCAGTCACGAATTCAGGTAGAAAACGCTCGGCCTCCGCCATCGCCAATGGACAGGTTGGCAGCGAGACACACGCCATCGAGTTTTTACGTTGTTCACTGACACTGTCATCCATCAAACCATGATCACGAGCGATTTGCTCGATCTTAGCTTTATCTTTTGCCGATACACCCGCAACAATTAAGTTTTGGTTAGCCGTCATACGGAAATCACCGCTATGAATCTTCGCAATTTCAGCCACACCTGTTTTTAGTGGCTTATTTGGATAATCCAATAAGCGTCCATTTTCAATAAACAGCGCTAGGTGATGCTTACCATCGATACCTTCAACCCAACCAATACGATCACCACGATCGGTAAACTCATAAGGTCGACTGTCCTCAAACTTAATCCCAGCACGCTTTTCAACTTCAGCTTTAAATACGTCACTACCGACGCGATCTAAGGTGTATTTAGTCTTGGCATTTTTACGGTTGGAACGATTACCCCAATCACGTTGAGTGGTAACTACCGCCGCTGCAATATCTAATGTTTTCTCTAATGGAATAAAACCAAAATCATCAGCGCGACGAGGATAAGTAGTATGATCACCGTGGGTCATTGCTAGACCACCACCGACTAAGACATTAAAACCGACTAACTGGCCGTTATCTGCAATCGCAATAAAGTTAAGATCATTAGCATGAACATCAACATCATTTTGCGGCGGAATAACCACTGTGGTTTTAAACTTACGCGGCAAATAATTACTGCCTAAAATTGGTTCTTCATCAGTTGTTTCTAGTTTTTCTCCATCTAACCAAATTTCCGCATAAGCACGGGTTTTAGGTAATAGGTGCTCACTGATTTTTTTCGCCCACTCATACGCTTGTTGATGAAGTTCAGATTCTACTGGATTGGTGGTACACAGCACGTTACGGTTAACATCTCCGGCTGTTGCAATCGAATCAATACCAATTTTATTTAGCGTTTGGTGCATCAGCTTAATATTAGGTTTTAGTACTCCATGAAACTGAAACGTTTGACGAGTTGTTAAACGGATACTGCCATAAGAGGTGTGCTCATCGGCAAATTTATCAATCGCAAGCCATTGCTTAGGTGTGATCACTCCTCCCGGCATACGCGCACGCAACATTACATTTTGGAGTGGCTCTAATTTTTGCTTAGCACGCTCAGCACGAATATCACGATCATCTTGCTGATACATTCCATGAAAGCGAATTAACTGAAAGTTATCAGCGGTAAAGCCACCGGTAATGCGATCCCCAAGATCTTGTTCAATGGTGCCACGAAGAAAATTACTCTCGCGCTTTAGACGTTCGTTATCTGATAATTTTTGCTCTGTCATTAGTACACATCCCTTTGATAGCGCTTATCCTTACGCAGCTCGTTAAGATACTGCTCAGCCTGCTCGCGCGTTTTATTCCCTTGCTGCTCAATCACAGTTAACAAGGCTTGATGAACATCTTTTGCCATATGAGTTGCATCACCACAGACATAAACATGTGCGCCTTGTTGTAACCACTGCCATACCTGTACTGATTGCTCTAAAATACGTTGCTGAACATACACCTTCTCGGCTTGATCGCGACTAAAAGCGACATCCATCTGAGTCACAACTCCAGATTTTAAATATTTTTGCCACTCAACTTGATAGAGAAAATCTTCGGTAAAGGTTCTATCTCCAAAAAATAACCAATTCTTACCACTTGCTTCACGGTTTTCACGCTCTTGAACAAAGGCACGGAACGGTGCAATACCTGTTCCCGGACCAATCATGATCACTGGCGTATTATCATCGACAGGCAATTTAAAGTTATGGTTGGCTTCAACAAACACTTTCACTGCATCACCTTGCTCTAAGCGCTGGGCTAAAAAGCTTGATGCGCCACCTTGGCGTTGCTCATCCGCTTGTTCAAATTCAACCACACCAACGGTTAAGTGCACTTCTTCACCTACTTCTTGTTGGCTTGAGGCAATCGAATATAAACGTGGCGTTAAGCGACGTAATAAACCAATTAATTGCTCTGCAGTTAAGATGGTTTTCTTCTCAGCTAGTACATCAATGATTTGAGTTTTGGCAGCATACTCACGCAGTTTTTCACGATCAGCCACCAGCTTTTGTAACTTTTTACTACTTGAAAGCTCTGCATATTTGGTTACAAACTGTGGATTTGATGCGGTAATTTCATATTTAGTGATTAGAGCATCACGAAGACTTAAAGTGCTGCCATCAACATCGACTGAGGTGTCTGCCTCTAATCCAAGTTTGGCTAAAATGGCATCTGCCAATTGGGGGTCATTTTCAAACCATACTCCTAACGCATCACCGGGTTGGTAAGTTAATCCTGACTCTTCTAAGTCGATCTCAATATGACGCACATCTTTGTCTGAGCCACGGCCAGTGATTTTTTGACTAACCGATAAACTGGCACTAAATGGGTGGTGTTTATTATAAACCGTAGTAGCTGCTTGATGTTGGCCTACAGGTAGTTGCACCACTTCAGCTTCAGCGGTTGATAACGTTTGTTGAGTTTTTTTCAATACCTGCAACTGCCATTCAGCTGCCGCAGCATCATAATCAACATCACAATCTAATCGCTCTAGCATTGGCTGAGCACCTAATTTTGCTAGATATTGATCAAAATCTTTTGCCGTTTGACAGAAAAACTCATAACTCGAATCCCCTAAACCAATAACGGCATAATGTAAGTCAGGTAATTTAGGGGCTTTCTTTGATTGTAAAAATTCATGTAACTCAATTGCATCATCAGGGGCCTCACCTTCTCCATGTGTTGAAGCAACAATGATGACATGAGTTTCTTTAGCCAGATTTTTACCTTTAAAATCACCAGCAGAAACCAGCTTAACGGCAATATCTTGTGCCTGAGCTTGTTGTTGTAACGCTTCAGCAACCCCTTTGGCATTGCCTGTTTGTGATGCATAAATAATGGTTAATTGGCCGGCAGGCTTGGCTGCGGCAAGTACATTTGACGTGGGAGCAGCAACTGTTGCTGGCGATTGAGATTGGCTCAAACCCCAAAAATAACCACTGATCCAAGCCAGCTGTTGGGGTGATGATTCTGCAGCAGCTAACTTAAGTTGATCTATTTGTTGATCATTGAGTGGGCTAGCTAAAGCTGATAGTTGATTGATTGACATAGCACGACGATCCCTATTCATTGCGTTATGTTAGAGTAGCTATTTAAGCTAATAACAAGAAAGAATAGATAAGAATGTTTTATAACCATTTGTAAGGTTAATCGCACAAAAAAACCAAACAGTGATAACACTATTTGGTTTTCAAATCAGGGTAAACAGGTAGGATTTAATATTCATCAGCAATTCTAACTTGTTGAAAACCAACATCAAAAGCCTGTTGTGTAGCACTATCAACATCACCATAGCATTGCTCACTACCGGTGATATCTGTTAACGGTACTAAACCACCACCGCGGTGACGAAATTCAACAATATAACCACTATTAATCGATGGCTCAACCAGTGCTTCAACAAGATCTTGGCGAGCATATAGGTGTTTCAATTCAGTTAATGTCATCACTTACTCCCCCTAATATCGATATTATCTAATCAGTTTACTTACCTTTAAAGGTGGTACATAAACCCAATTAGCGCCAATAAAAAAACCACGATAAAATCGTGGTTTTATAACTGGATCACAGAATATTGGTTAACAGTTAATTAAAAATCAACTTCTACGCCAGCAAACCATCCATTAAGCTCAACATCACTTGAATTGGATTTCTTAAAGTCATAATCCATCATACGGTAGCCCGCACGAAGATTAAGATCAGCAGCAACCAAACCTAAGCTGTATTTCACACCTGCTTGACCATCAAACAAACGCGTACCGTCATATTTACCAGCATTAGCTTGGGCAAATACTGCAAGTGGTGTTGCTGGAATACCTAACTCGGCAGCAGCATAAACTGTTGGCTGCCAATCACTAAAACTGTTCTGATGCTGAATTTTAACACCAGCAAACTTAGTCATTGTTACACCTAAATCAAGTGCGACTAAATCGTTATCAAGAATTTCATAGTAAGCAGTGAAATCACTTTGCTCAAAATTCACATTACCAGTATCAATATCGTTATAACGCACCATTACATTTGGCACTAACGGAATAAAGTGCTCAAAAGATGCGTAATAAGATGTTGAGGTATCATCACTTTTATGACCATTTACTTTTGCATTTGTAAACCATGCATCCGCACCCACTTTAACACCTAATAAGGTATCAGCTTGGGCTGGAAGGGCTGCCGCTAGCGTCATTGCTGCTGCAATTGAAAGCACCACTTTTTTCATGCCGAGTCTCCGCTCTTTATCATTTTATGTAATTAATCGCACAAAATTATATCAGAAGCCGTATAAAAACTCTGCAATCAATCGCAGTTAATAGCGACGATGACGTGACGTCTGCTGTTTCTCAGCGTTACGCTCACGGAAAAACCAAATCCCTAATGCAATAACAATAATCCATGGTAGCAGTTTAAATACCAAGCCTAACATTCCAACAACCGCCATCACGGCAAATCCCGCAGCGACAGCAATCAATAACCCAATCAAACTGACACCGGTAAACACCAACACCAAGGTAAAAGCGACTAAAAACAGAAACTCAAACATAGATTATCCTTTTCTTTTACTGCGCCATTCACATAAAGTCACAGTGCTGAATTTATTATCACTTACAATACTGCACAATTCACGCCAACTCTAAATTAATTATTTTGTTTATTTTTCATAGATATAAAAAAACGCCAATATATCAAATATTGGCGTTTACCATTTATTAGTTAATTTCACCTTATACTCGTAAAATTCACCATATCAATCTATATCGTTAAAATGCCGCTACACATCCAATTCAGCGGGAATTTTTGCTAGTGCTTGTTGCACCACTTCAATACCAGCCCCTGGCTTATGGGCATTTTCACTGATATAACGACGCCATTGACGAGCACCAGGCATACTTTGAAATAACCCCAACATATGGCGGGTAATATGGCCTAAGTATGAACCATTCGCTAGTTGACGTTCGATATAAGGATACATCGCCTCAACCACTTCGCGACGTTTCATTACAGGGCGATCGCTACCAAATAAACGCTGATCAACCTCTGCCATTAAGTATGGACTTTGGTATGCTTCACGGCCGACCATTACACCATCAAGATGTTGTAGGTGCTGTTCCATTTCGTCAAAGGTTTTAATGCCACCATTGATTGCCATCGTCAGCTGTGGAAAATCTTGCTTTAATTGATAAACACGTGGGTAATCCAGTTCAGGAATTTCACGATTTTCTTTTGGACTTAAGCCTTTTAACCAAGCTTTACGGGCGTGAATAGTAAAGTTATCACAACCACCTTTCTCTGATACCGTTTGAATAAAATGGGTTAAAAACTCATACGAATCTTGATCATCAATACCAATACGGGTTTTTACAGTAACAGGAATATCCACGACTTCACGCATCGCAGCCACACATTGTGCCACAAGATCCGCTTCACCCATCAAGCAAGCGCCAAACATACCATTTTGGACGCGATCAGATGGACAACCAACGTTTAAGTTAATTTCATCATAACCACGCTCAGCTGCTAACTTTGCACAACGCGCAAGATCGACTGGATTTGAGCCACCCAGTTGTAACGCTAATGGATGCTCTTCTTCGTTATACGCTAGGAAATCACCTTTACCATGGATGATCGCGCCTGTTGTTACCATTTCAGTGTACAACAATGCTTCTTTACTCATTAAACGATGAAAGTAACGGCAATGACGATCAGTCCAATCCAGCATCGGTGCGACAGAAAAACGAGCGGTAGGATACATACTACAATATTCCTTACATATTAAGTGGTTATGGCAAATACCACTTACTGGTATTGCAATATTCTTCATCCAATATTAACTTTATTTAGCAAACAAAAACGGATGAGGGACAGTTTAGGAGGCATCAATTGTCCCTAAAATATCGTTTGAGGCGCGGATTCTACCTTAAAATAGCGGTTGTCACCATGATTAGACTTGGATCCCCCTTTGTCCATAATCGGTTTAATAATGCTTAAAATACGTAATGGAGTATCAAGTAAGGTATATAAACAAGAAAAGCCATATTCGTTAATATGGCTTTTATAATAACAATATCATTTATCGTGTCTCTTTTTATTACACTACAGGCGGAGTACCTTCGCCGTTAGATACAATTGCATCCATTTGTACTAAAGCACTCATAGCGATGGTAGAAACACCAATAACCGTTCTAGCAGGAAGCTGCTCATTAAAGAACGTCATATAAACGTCATTAACCGCATCCAGATCTTCAATATTTTTTAGTTGAATATTAACTTTAACAATATCGTCCATTACATGGTTAACACTTTCAACTATCGCTTTAATATTTGCTAAGCATTGTCTTGCTTGTTCATTTACACCGCCATCGACAATCTGACCTGTCATCGAATTTAACGGTAACTGCCCAGAAATATTATTGTAATGCGAAAATGCCACGATTTGAGAAGATAACACTGTTTGAGGAGCATTGTCTGTATTGTGAGCTCTGATCACCAATCCATGTCGATCTTCAACCGCTTGTGGTGGTGTACCATCACCATGAGAAACGGTTGCATCAATCTGCACTAATGCACCCATCGGTAACCCCTCAACAGCAATCACTGATCGAGCAGGCATGTAACCAAGAGTTCGAGCGATACCTGAATCAGGGAAATAGCAGCTATAGACCTCATTAATCGCATCTATATCAGCAAGGTTTTCAATATAAATATTAATTTTAACGATATCGTCAGCAGGAACATCAATCGCTTCAAGAATACTATTTATATTTTTTAAACACTGCCGAGCCTGATCTTTTACACCGCCAACAATAATATTCCCCGTTTTGGGATCGAGTGGTAATTGTGCTGAGATATGGTTGTAATGCGAAAAAGCAACAGTGTGAGCTGATATTTGACTATTAGGAGCGTTAACAGTATTACGAACAATTTTAACTAAATCACAAGGAGCCTGCGTACCCGAACCCTCACCATTTGAAATCACTGCATCCATTTGAATTAATGCGCCATTCATTGGTAATGCTGCCACGCTTATAACCGTTCGCGTCGGCAAATAATGAGGGAAGAATGTCGCGTAAACATCATCAACACTATCAAGATCACAAATATTTTTAAGATACACGTTAATTTTGACCACATCATGCATTGCATGATCAATACTTTCAACAATAGCCTTAATATTTTTCAAACATTGAGTCGCTTGCTCTTTTATACCGCCGACAACAATTTTACCGCTTTTAACATCAATCGGTAATTGTGCAGAAATGTTGTTGTAATGCGAAAAAGCAACAGTTTGTGTTACTGCTGGATCGCAAGGTGCAGTTACTGTATTGCGTGATAATTTTATAATACCGCTCATATTATCTCTCTCTATATTAAATAAGGACGAGCTAATATTGCAGATTAAGCAGCGGTAAAAATACGCTTACATCACAACCTCATAAACATTCTAAATATTTGTTTTTTATAAAAATAAAATAAGTATTTAATTATTCAAATCTAGAACGAATATTTATATTTTTGAAGTCATCCAATCGATTACATCAGTCAACCATTGGCTCAAACTTAATCAGTCACTATTTAGAACACATGCACTATATAAAAAGTAAAATTGTTTTTAATCAAAATATTATGCTTATTTTTGCTTGATTTAACATCATATCAACTCACTACTAATTAATGTACTGTCAAACTATTTGATATCGGTATTTTGTAACGATAATGGTGACATCGATATATAATTTCTAATAACAAAAAAGGCCTTGAACAATAGTTTGTTCAAGGCCTTCTCAAAATTCTTGTTAACGTCAGAGCAATGCTTTGGCTAACAACAAAAACGTTACTTAGTCATGTTACCGCTTTTGTACATTGAAGAGAATACAGGCGTGTAAAGAGCAACGATTTTATTAATGATACCAGTCATTTTTCTACCTTAAAGATTAAGCTGTTTATGTATAACCATCGCCTAATTTCTAAATATTTAAGGCATCGGTCACGTTTCGATGGGCGTCATTATAGGTATTTTGTATTGGTTGAGAAATGAAAAAAAATACCACTTAGGCATTAGTTTTTCTAATCTAACAGTAAAGACTATTTGTATGATGATCATAGCCCTCATCAAGTACACATTAACGTTGAATTAAATGCGATATACGACCACGAATAGTATCAAGCGATAACCCCACCTCATGCTGTTGTTTACAGATCAATTCCAGATTAATAAGTTCATCATCATGAATAATAACAATAATATTGTTACTTTCTTTATTCGCATTAGTTTGACGTTTTATGGCTAACTGATCAGCACAGTCAAAAATGACCGCGACACCTGAAAAGGAACGTCTTAGTTGTCGACACACGTCAAACCCTAAGGCGCTATCTATATTAGCGTCAGCAATAACAATAATTTTATAATCATTATACTCACCAGGGCGATAACCTTCAGCCACCAATAGCTTGATCAGATTATCAAGCATAAAAGCAAAGCCACAGGCATGACTCGGCAACTGCATCGTTTGACTCATAAATTCATCATAACGGCCGCCACGGCACAATAAACTATGTGGTGCAATACGCTCGCTATGCCACTCAAACAACAGGTCAGAATAGTGTGAAGCAGGGTAAAGATTTGGCGTAACAATATAAGGTACTCCCATATCATTAAGCAGTTGTTGCAGTTGTTGAAATCGCTCGACAGCTGTCTCTGCCAAAAACTGATTCAACTTAGGTGCTTGGGTAATAACTGGCTTAAGTTCTATTGGATAATCAACTAACAGTTTTTCAGGTGTCGTGGATAACCATGCTTGGCGTTGACTATTCAATAGAATACTAAATGGTTGAAAGTAAGCCGTTAGCGCATTTCGAAAACACGAGAACTCACTCAGACTGCCAATGAAGTTGATCCGCAATTCTACTTCTTTCTCAAGCGCGAGTACTTTAAAGAGTTCGTATTGTAACTGTAATTGCTCCGCCACAATGGCATCATTACTCCATCCAAACGCTTCTATACCTACTTGGTAATGTTGTTCAAGCCGATCTTCTTGATCTGCTGCGTGGCGAAAAATAGGCCCTTGATACCAGATACGACTACCTTGTAACAGTGTTGGGTGCTGATTGACAAACTGTAAACAACTCAATGAACCATCACTGCTTAAAATAGTTTGATCATTAGAGGACGTTAAGCGCTGAGGGTTCATTGAAAAACTTAAAAACTCGGGTGTATGAGTAACATCCTGAATGATAGGAAGTTTAATTTCAGTATAGCTATATTGTTGGCACAGTAATCGTATTTTGGTTTCAATAAAATTCAACTGCTGTTCTGATATATTATAATTCTTGCGTGGACGACCGCGTTTTCTTGGGCGAACATTACCTTGAACTTGGCTTTCAAGTTGTTGACAAAACTTGGCCATACCTAAAATCGTATTTTGGTGAATACACTCAGTGATTCGCTGTAAAATATAACGGCCAATGGGTTTATGACTAAAACGCCGATAGGCCTCACCGCGCTGCAAGCTGGTTTTACCTAATAAACTATATTCAGCATGAGGGGTTATACGAAGCAGTGACATTAGCCCGGCATTATGGCCATAACTACTCCAACGGTAGTTCGCTGCCACAACATCAAGTAGCGTTCCACCAGATTCAATATAATGCATACTTGGCAATAGATAATTTTCAGGCTCAACCAGACAGCTTTTATAACGTCCTTCCCACAGACTACCACTACGTTGATATTTCTTATTAAAATAAGGCACATAACGTCTACCTACGTGCTGAATAATAGCGCCAATATTTTCTTTTTCATTGGGCGTTATAAGTAGCAACGCTTTATCTGCTAATAAACAATAACTATGTAAATCACCACCATAGCGCGAAATTGCCTTGTCTATACATTGTAGAAAGTAGTCATAATCCTCGTCATCAATAAAAAGATCACTCTTATTGTGCCCCTGCAATTGAATGATTTGAGGCAACCCTAAAATAAATAACCGCTCTTTTCTTGGCATGATTCACCTTTCAAACCTATAACATTTATTAATGAATAAATATGATACCCACAATAAAAGGGGACAGAGTCAAATTAATTGATTATGCGCAAAAATCAATCAAAACTGGCTGCAATTAAAACTTTTGCAAGAAAAAAGTTGATACAGGTCACACTTTTGACGAAGTGAAACTTTACTATTGCCTCATCAAATCAAATGAGGAAATAGAGATGGCTGCCGGAAACTCCGATTCAAGCACCATGAGTGCTAGCTCCGCCAAAAAAATGGGCGTAGTCGCATTAACCTTAGTTACTGCATCAAATATGATGGGTTCAGGGGTATTTATGCTACCAACCAACCTTGCAGGGGTTGGTTACATTTCATTATGGGGCTGGCTTATCACCATTGTAGGTGTTATCGCACTTGCGCTTGTGTTTGCCAAAACCAGTCTTTTAACACCAAGAAACGGCGGCATCGTTGCCTATGCTGCTGATGCTTTTGGTCCTTTTGTTGGCTTTCAAAGTACCATTTGTTACTGGATCAGTGCCTGGATAGGTAACGTTGCCTTACTCGTCGCTGGTATTGGCTACCTAAGTTACTTTTTCCCACAACTTACAGATCCAAGTATAGGCTCTGTGGTTGCTATTGTTATTTTGTGGGGCTTTATTGCGCTGGCAAGCCTTGGTGCACAAGCTGCAGGTCGCGCACAATCCTTTACGGCTATTTGTATGTTAGTCGTGGTACTGGGTGTCGGTATTGTTGGTTGGTTCTGGTTTGACCCACAGATGTTTACTCAGGTTTATAACGGCACAGGTGAAAGTAATAGTCATGCCATTTTATCTGCTGCATCAATCGCATTATGGGGCTTCCTAGGTGTTGAATCTGCTGTAGTTTCTAGTGGTCAAGTTGAAAACCCTGAAAAAACCGTACCCAAAGCAACTGTTTATGGTTTGCTAATTGCTTCTGTATGTTACGTCGGTAGCTGTAGTGTCATTATGGGTCTTGTACCACATGAAGAGCTTGTTAAATCAGCGGCTCCATTTGCTGATGCAGCGCGCTACATGTTTGGTGACACTGCCGGTACCATCGCATCAATTCTAAGTATCATCGCTTGTTTCGGTTCAATCTCAGGCTGGTTGATTCTGCAATCAGAAGCTCCACGCGCAGGTGCAGAGCAAGGTTTATTCCCTAAATTCTTTGCTGCTGTAAACCGCAACGACGTTCCAATGAAAAGCTTGATTTTTACAGGTGTATTAATGAGTGGTGTGTTGTTAATGACCGCATCACCTGACCTTGCCGATCAATTCCAAGTTGTCATTCTAATGTCAGTATTTGCTTCACTACTACCTTACATCTACGCCGTGATTGCACTTCCAATCATCATGATTGCCAAGAAGCAAAATAAAGGTGGCAACTTCGTGATTTACAGCATTCTAGTCGTTATTGGGATGGCTTATAGCTTATTCGCGATGCTTGGCTCAGGTGCAGACTCTATGTACTGGGGTGTAGTAATGGTGATGCTCACGATTCCGCTATATAGCTTTATTGCTGCTAAGCGTAAGAAAAATGGCGAAAAAATTCTTTCTTTAGATGACTAATTCATTATTGGTTATTAAGTAAATCTATCAACTAATTATATATTGAGGATAAATACTCATGACATTATCAATTGAAAATCAAAACAAACTTGACGAATTTTGGGCTTACTGTGTAAAAAACCAATACTTTAATATTGGTTATCCTGAATCAGCTGACTTTGATTACACTATTCTAGAGCGCTTCATGCGCTTCTCAATCAACAACTGTGGTGACTGGGCTGAGTACTGTAACTATCTGCTTAATTCATTTGATTTTGAAAAAGAAGTAATGGAATACTTTGCTGATCTTTTCAAAATTCCATTTGAGGATAGCTGGGGTTACGTTACTAATGGCGGTACTGAAAGTAATATGTTCGGCTGCTACCTTGGTCGTGAGCTGTTCCCTGATGGTACTTTGTACTACTCAAAAGACACTCACTACTCTGTGGCTAAGATTGTAAAACTATTACGTATTAAGTCACAGCTGGTTGAGTCATTACCAAATGGCGAAATTGATTACGATGATCTGATCGCAAAGATCAAACAAGATGACGAAAAGCACCCAATTATTTTTGCTAATATTGGTACAACAGTACGTGGTGCAATTGATGATATTAGTAAAATCCAAGCGATGATTGGTGAGCTAGGTATTAAACGTGAAGATTACTATATTCACGCTGATGCGGCATTAAGCGGTATGATCCTACCGTTTGTTGATGAACCACAAGGGTTTAACTTTGCTGATGGTATTGACTCTATTGGTGTCTCTGGCCACAAGATGATCGGTTCACCGATTCCATGTGGTATCGTGGTTGCTAAAAAGCGCAATGTTGATGCGATTTCAGTTGAAATTGATTATATCTCTGCTCACGATAAAACTATCACCGGTTCTCGTAATGGCCACACGCCATTGATGATGTGGTGTGCTGTTAAATCTCACACACATGAAGATTTTAAGCGTCGTATCAATCGTAGTTTAGATCTGGCACAGCATGCTGTACAGCGCCTACAAAGCGCAGGCATCAATGCATGGTGCAATAAAAACTCAATTACAGTGGTATTCCCTTGTCCATCAGAAGCGGTATGGAAAAAGCACTGTCTTGCAACCTCTGGCGGCCAAGCGCACTTAATCACCACAGCGCACCATCTTGATGCATCAAAAGTTGATGCGCTCATTGATGATGTGATTAAAGACGCCAATGGCGAAACGATTGCAGCATAAAAAAAGCGGTAGTCAACTACCGCCTTTATGAGTCGATATTGCTGGTGCCTATTCCACTATTTACCAGCAATATCACACCTAACGGCTATTATCTAATACCATTATATGTCGTACTTATTATAAATGTATTTCTTATGATAGAGGAAATAAATAGCCGACAATGCTAAATAAATAGGTTTTCCTATGAAAAAAAACATTCAATCAATCCGTGGTGTTTCTGATATTTTGCCAGAACAAACTCCGATTTGGTTATGGCTTGAATCGATCATCAAACAAGTAACTCATAGCTATGGTTACCAACAAATTCGGCTACCAATTATTGAGCCTCTGGCTTTGTTTGAGCGCGCTGTCGGTGAATCAACCGACATTGTATCAAAAGAAATGTATAATTTTGTTGATAAAAGTGGCGAACATATCACTCTGCGCCCAGAAGGTACCAGCAGCTGTGCTCGCGCCGTCATTGAGCATAATATGTGTTATAACAACACTCAGCGGTTATGGTATCAAGGTCCAATGTTCCGCTATGAAAGGCCACAAAAAGGACGCCTACGCCAATTTACTCAATTTGGTGTCGAAACCTTTGGCATGGCAGGTGCCGATATTGATGCTGAATTAATTTGCATGTCCTACGATATTTTCAAAGCATTAGGCGTTGAGCAACACATTGCCCTTGAAATTAATTCACTGGGAACTACCGCAGAACGTCATATTCACCGCCAACACCTGATCACTTATTTTGAGCAACATCTAGCCTTGTTAGATCAAGATAGTCTTAATCGTCTCACCACTAATCCCTTACGCATTTTAGACAGTAAAAACCCCGACATGCAGGACATGATCAATGCAGCACCGCAGCTGATTGATTTTATCGGTCAAGACTCTCTGGCTCATTTCAATAAACTGCAATACTTACTTGATCAAGCGAATATCAAATATACCATCAATCCACGTTTAGTCCGTGGCCTTGATTACTATTCAAAAACAGTATTTGAGTGGATAACCGATAAGCTTGGCTCACAAGCTACTGTTTGTGGTGGCGGTCGTTATGATGGGCTAATTGAACTATTTAGTAAAAATGCCTTACCTGGTTCAGGGTTTGCTATCGGAATTGAACGACTACTATTATTAGTCGAGACGCTAGGACTTGATAAAGGGATAAATAATGATCCTGATATCACCATTACCACCGAGTCAGACCACCAAAATGCCAATGCATTGCTGGTTGCCTATAATATTCGTCATCAATTGCCAAAACTACAAGTTCTAACAGATCTCAGTCATAGCAAAATAAAGCGTCAACACAATCGAGCATTAAAGGCTGGTTCCAAGCTGATCATCACTCTTAATGACAATGATGAGGTTGGACTATGGTATCCAAAAACTAATCAATCTCAGACGGTTAATATTAACAATGTCATGGTTGCTATTAGTGAGCACCTTCAGCAATTAAAATAATCCTCTTAATCAGTGTGCGGTTACCTTAGGGTGACTGTACACTTTCACTACCGCTATCCAGCGCCCGCGACATAGCCATTGTAAGTATCTTTTATAAGCCACTATAACGATCATCATTGATGATAACGTGATCATTAACACGTAATCTCTTTCATCATTGCTATTGCATACTAAGTGTGAGTATGTTTTCAAATAGCTGTGATAAAATAACAACATAATGACGTTTTTTTGAGGCTCTATGACGGTTCAAACTCAACTGCTAGCCAAAGCACAACTGCTCTGTGATCAACGCGGGGTAAGAATGACACCCCAGCGATTAAAAGTACTGGCACTGATCATTAATCATCATAGTTCTATTAGCGCTTATGAATTACTTGATTTACTTAAAGCATCAGAACCCCAAGCTAAGCCACCAACAGTTTATCGCGCGTTAGATTTTCTATTAGCACAAGGGTTTGTGCATAAAGTCGAGTCAACCAACAGCTATATTGCTTGTTGTGTACTCGGTCATGCAGAGCATTGCTCACAATTATTAATTTGTGATAAATGTGGATTTGTTGAAGAAACCCACGATGATGAACTAGCAAAGCTGTTACGTATAAAATCAGAGCAATATGGTTTTACGAGCAAGCATCACGTAATTGAAAGCCATGGTATTTGTCATAAATGCCAGCAAGCAAACCACGACTAATCCAATGTTAGTGCTATCAAAAACACTGATAGCACTATTTCGCCACTCACAAACTATCGTAATGATATTCAACACAATATTAATTAACGTTAGCTCAAACATAAAAGCATAATAAAAAACTACTCATTGTTATAAATTCGATCTAGACTGAGCCAGTCATAAGCATCTAGTTACCTATCAGCTGTGACTACTACTATTAGTCTATAAAGGAAAGACGTACATGAGTAAACTGACTGGAACCGTAAAGTGGTTCAACGATGATAAAGGCTTTGGTTTTATTTCTGCAGCCGATGGTAAAGATGTGTTTGTTCACTTCAGTGCTATTCAGGCACAAGGACGTAAAACATTGCGTGAAGGCCAAAGTGTTGAGTTTATCGTAACTGATGGTCAGAAAGGCCCCCAAGCTAGCGATGTTGTTACGCTATAACTGACAAACAGCAAAAAATAAAAAACGCCGCTATCATTATGATTGCGGCGTTTTATTTTATCGGCTAACTCTTTAACCAATAATAGGCATTATGCACGCCATTGTTTAAATGCATTGATCAAACCATTGGTTGAGCTATCGTGGCTCACAACACCTTCGTTGCTATTTAGCTCAGGTAAAATTTGATTTGCCAGCTGCTTACCAAGTTCTACACCCCACTGATCAAAAGTAAAGATGTTCCAAATAACACCTTGAGTAAAGATTTTGTGCTCATATAACGCAATCAGTGCGCCTAATGTATATGGTGTAATTTCTTTAAGCAGAATCGAGTTCGTTGGACGGTTACCTTCAAACACTTTAAATTCAGCTAACTCATCAATTTCTTGCTGTGACTTACCTGCAGCAACAAATTCAGCTTCTACTGTCTCACGACTCTTACCAAATGCTAATGCTTCTGTTTGAGCAAAGAAGTTAGCCATTAATTTAGGATGGTGATCACCTAATGGATTGTGGCTAATTGCCGGTGCAATAAAGTCACATGGAATTAATTTAGTACCTTGGTGAATAAGCTGATAGAACGCGTGTTGACCATTGGTACCAGGTTCACCCCAAATGATAGGGCCCGTTTGGTAATCTACTGGCTTGCCGCCACGATCAACATACTTGCCATTAGACTCCATGTTACCTTGCTGGAAATAAGCAGGGAAACGATGCATATATTGGTCGTAAGGAAGAATAGCTTCTGTTTCAGCACCGTGGAAATTATTGTACCAAATACCAATTAACGCCAAAATCACTGGTAATTTTTGCTCTAGTGGTGCTTGAACAAAGTGGTTATCCATTGCATGGCCACCTTCAAGTAACTTAACAAAGTTATCAAAACCAACCGCTAAGCTAATTGAAAGACCGATCGCAGACCATAGTGAGTAACGACCACCTACCCAATCCCAAAACTCAAACATGTTATCAGTATCGATACCAAACTCAGCCACTGACTCGGCATTCGTAGAAAGCGCAGCAAAGTGCTTAGCCACGTGAACTTTATCTTCAGCCATTGCTAAGAACCAATCACGTGCAGATAACGCATTGGTCATGGTTTCTTGAGTTGTAAATGTTTTTGATGCAATTAAGAATAATGTTGTTTCAGGATTTAAGTCTTTTAACGTCTCAACAATATGGGTTGCATCGACGTTAGAAACAAAGTGCATGTTTAGACGAGTTTTGTACGCTGATAGCGCTTCAGAAACCATGTACGGACCAAGATCTGAACCACCAATACCGATGTTAACGACATCAGTAATTTCTTTGCCGGTATAACCTTTCCACTCACCGCTTACGATGCGGTTAGTGAAGCTTTCCATTTTAGCTAATACGGCATTAACCGCCGGCATAACATCTTCACCATCAACAATGATTGGCGTGTTACTGCGATTACGTAGCGCAACATGAAGCACAGCACGATCTTCAGTTCGGTTAATTTTCACGCCGTTGAACATATCTGCAATAGCGGCCTCTAACTCGGTCTCTTTCGCTAGTGCAAACAACTTAGTCAAAGTTTCTTCCGTGATCAGGTTCTTTGAGTAATCCAATAAAATATCAGAACCAAACTGAGCAGAAAACTTGGCAAAACGCTCGCTATCATTAGCAAATAAATCACTTAATTCAAAATCTTGAGCTTGTTCAAAATGTTCAGTCAGAGCTTGCCATGCTGTGGTTTGTGTTGGATTAATGTTCTTTAACATAATAATGTTCCCGATGTTGTTATGTTCATCCCTCGAATCATATCACCTTCGAAAGATCCTTGATCTATGCCTGTCACCTAGCATGCTAGGTATCTAATAATAATGCTATCTGTTACAACTAATTATGACTTTAAAATAACATTATCGTCATTGCGTCAAATCACGAAAATATGACAGCATCATACCTGTATTTATCAATAAGATGATAATGGTAATCACTAATTAAACTAAAAGGTTTCACCGATAGGTAAATAGCTATGTGGTATCAAAAGACGATTCATCTTACTCCGAGAGCGCGAGGGTTTCATCTAATAACCGTCGAGATAGAGCAAAATTTAACAATAATTCAATCATTAAAGGTTGGAATGGTACATTGCTTTATTCAACATACATCAGCCAGCTTAACCATTAATGAAAATGCAGATCCAACCGTTCGTGATGATATGGAAGCACATTTTAATCACAGTGTTCCTGAGCGAGCGGCTTTTTATCAACATACCTATGAAGGTGATGATGACATGCCAGCCCATATTAAAACGTCATTACTTGGTAATAGTATTAGTATTCCTATTACGGATGGTCAACTTGCATTAGGTATGTGGCAAGGAATTTACTTAGGTGAACACCGAGATCACGGCGGTTCACGACGCATTGTTATTACCATTCAAGGTGAATAACAACTAAAAGCCGCGGACAATTCACAATGCCGCGGCTGTTATTATAACTTGGATTATGAATAGGTCATCGCGACGCGAGGTGTTAACTTGGTCATTAATTCATAAGCGATTACGCCTGTATATTGTGCGACCACTTCAGCGGGTAAACCTTTACCCCATAATGTGGCTTCATCACCAACTTTATCTGTCGCATCAGGTCCAAGATCAACCGTTAACATATCCATCGAAACGCGACCTGCAGTTGGTACAATACGGCCGTTTATCATCACCGGTGTTCCATTAGGTGCACAACGTGGGTAACCATCACCATAGCCAATTGCAATAACGCCTACTTTAGTGTCCCGCTCACTGGTCCAAATACCACCGTAACCGACTTGCTCACCTTTTTTGACTTCGCGTACTGCAATTAAACTAGAAGTTAACGTCATCACAGGTTGTAAGTTATAACTCGATGCCATGCGGTCTAATTGATCAAATGGCGATACACCATACATAATAATGCCAGGTCGAATCCACTCAAAATGACTATCAGGCCATGCTAAAACACCAGCGGAAGCTGCTAGTGAACGCTCCCCTTCATAAGGCTTAGTTAACGTTGAAAAACACTCGATTTGCTTAACGGTAATATCACTACCTAAGTCATCTGCATTCCCAAAGTGGCTAATAAAGCGTAATGGCTTAGCAACATTATTACAGTCATTTAAACGCTGCATAAATTGAGGTACTTGCTCTGGACGTAACCCTAAACGATGCATCCCTGTATCAATTTTCACCCACACTCGTACCGGACCATCTAAGTCAGCTTGTTCAAGTGCTTCAAGTTGTTCAATCGAATGCACTACGGTATGAATATTATTAGTAACCAATACCGGTAAATCGGTTGATGCGTAAAAACCTTCTAGTAATAAAATCGGTTTTACTACTCCACCAGCACGCAGCGTTAATGCTTCTTCTATTCGTGCTACACCATAGGCATCAACATTGGTAAGGCTTTTCGCCACATCTAACAACCCATGCCCATATGCATTGGCTTTAACAACCGCCAGAATTTTACTGTTTGGTGCCTGCAGGCGGATTTGACTCAGGTTATGTGCCAAAGCTTGGGTATCAATATGTGCAGTTGCAGCTTTCATCCAATATCCTAAATAATTTTTAAGGCTTACTCTTCATCAAAGGCTGGGCCAGCATAGTTATCAAAACGTGAAAACTGGCCTTGGAAGGTTAAACGTACAGTACCAATTGGACCATTACGTTGCTTACCTAAGATAATTTCAGCGATCCCTTTAAGGGCACTATCTTCGTGATAAACCTCATCACGGTATATAAACATGATTAAGTCAGCATCCTGCTCGATGGCGCCAGATTCACGCAAATCAGAGTTAACAGGACGTTTATCTGCTCGTTGCTCCAATGAACGGTTAAGCTGAGACAGAGCAACAACGGGCACATTTAATTCTTTTGCTAATGCTTTTAGCGAGCGTGAGATTTCAGCGATCTCAAGGGTACGGTTTTCTTGTAAGCCAGGGACACGCATCAACTGAAGGTAGTCAATCATGATCATGCTCAAACCGCCATTATCACGCGCAATACGGCGTGCACGTGAACGTACTTCGGTCGGTGTTAAACCTGAACTATCATCAATGAACATATTCTTTTTTTGCATCAGAATACCCATTGTTGATGATATTCGAGCCCAATCTTCATCGTCTAATTGCCCGGTACGGATCTTGGTTTGATCGACACGCGATAATGATGCCAACATACGCATCATGATTTGTTCTGCAGGCATTTCTAACGAGAAAATTAAAACCGGTTTTTCTTGATCCATGGCAGCGTTTTCACACAAGTTCATCGCAAAAGTGGTTTTACCCATCGATGGACGTGCCGCAACAATAATTAGATCTGAGCCCTGTAAACCCGCGGTTTTTTTGTTGAGATCAGTAAAACCTGTTGATACCCCCGTTACACCATCTTGCGGCGATTGATACAACAACTCAATCCGCTCAAGTGTCCGCTCTAAAATAGTATCAACGTTTTGCGGGCCTTCTTTATCGTTAGTGCGTTGCTCGGCGATGGCAAAAACTTTACTTTCAGCCATATCCAGTAAGTCTTCACTGGTGCGCCCTTGTGGATCATAACCAGCATCGGCAATTTCATTGGCGACGCCTATCATGTCACGGATCAGCGCGCGTTCTCTTACAATATCAGCATACGCTAAAATATTGGCTGCCGACGGCGTATTTTTAGCTAACTCGGCAAGGTAAGCAAACCCGCCGACATCATCTAATTTATCAGATCGCTCAAGATGTTCAGACAGCGTGATCAAATCAAGTGGCTGTCCACCTTCCAATAAGGCTGCGGTTGCCTCAAAAATAATCCGATGAGGACGGCTGTAAAAGTCTTTTGCAACCACTTTCTCAGCAACAGTATCCCAACGCTCATTATCCAGCATTAAACCGCCAAGTACTGATTGTTCAGCCTCAAGCGAATGCGGTGGCATCTTAATGGCGTCCATTTGATTATCTTTTAATTGTTTCGATTTACGATTATCTGTCATAGCAATTGTGCATTTACCAAAACCAAGAACGGAGCTCGATAGTATAACCTATCCCCTGCTCCTGCGTAGCTATAAACCATGATGATTGCGCACTTGCAACGCTAACAATTATCCTCCTTTTTAATTTAACCAAAAGTATGACCAGCATTCCTAACCAAAAGCTGACAAATTTACGTTAGAATACTGCGCTTAATATTTTTATTATTACACCAGCTGCCAGCGGAGGACTTTTGGCAAGATATATACTCACATTGCTGTTGCTTGCCACTACCGCAGCCAATGCCAGTGAAGAACCAACAACTGAAGCGTCAAATGAACCCTCACCACTGACCAGTAGTATCGGCTTAGGTTATCAATCGCTATCGGGTAATTCTAACTCTCAGACCATGAATGGTAATATTGCGCTCACCTATACCAAAGGTCGTTATCAAACCACTGCCGATGCCAAATATATTATGGCAAAAAAAAATGGCGAGGAAGATAAGCGCAAATTATCAGCAAGTTTAAAAGCAAAACGTATGATCCGTGATGGGTATTACTGGTATGGCAATGGTAGCTATATTGATGACCGCTATGGGCCCTATTATGTGGATTCACTGGTATCAACCGGTATCGGTTACCGTCTCTTTAGCTATGAGACCTTTCAAACCTTAGTCGATATTGGTCCAGGTTTTCGCCATCAAGACCCCAATCTTGATGAGATAAAGAGTGACAGTATTGTTAAACAAGAGGTCGTCAATGAGGCAGTATTGCAAAGTACGGTCGATATACAATGGAAGCCACTTAAAACACTGACATTAAGTGCTAAAGTAAATATGGTATCAGGTAAAAGTAACACCACCATAGAAAGCTCATTAAATGCGACTAATGCCATTACCGATAATATCGCTTTAAATATTGGTTATACCCAGACCTATTATTCTTGGGTGCCTGAAACCATGAAAAACTCTGATTCAACCACCACGATATCAATAATTTATACGCTTTAGTTACCAATATCCCAAATTACAGACATAAAAAAACCAGCCCGAAGGCTGGTTTTTTACTATTAAAGCTAAAAGCGATTACTCTGCAGCAACAACGTTTAGTTTAACAGTTGCGAATACGTCTGAGCTTAGCTGAACGCTAACTTCAAATTCGCCAGTCGTACGTAGTGCACCTTCAGGTAGACGTACTTCACTCTTAACAAGTGCAACGCCTGCAGCAGCAACTGCTTCAGCGATGTCACGAGTACCGATTGAGCCGAATAGTTTACCTTCGTCACCAGCTTTAGATGCAATAACAACACCTTCAAGCGTGTTTAGTGCTTCAGCACGTGCTACAGCAGCAGCGTGTTGCTCAGCAACTTTAGCTTCTAGCTCTGCACGACGTGCGTCGAACATTTCAACGTTCGCTTTAGTCGCCATAACTGCCTTAGCTTGTGGGATAAGGAAGTTACGAGCGTAGCCCGCTTTAACGTTAACCTGGTCGCCAAGGCCACCTAGGTTAGCGATTTTATCAAGTAGAATAACTTGCATTATCTTGTCCTCTATTAAGTTCTAAAAACGACTGCCGCTTACAGATGCTTATCTGTGTACGGTAGAAGTGCTAGGTAACGAGAACGCTTGATAGCGCGAGCTAGCTGACGCTGGTATTTAGCGCGAGTACCAGTGATACGGCTAGGTACAATCTTACCAGCTTCAGTGATGTAGTTTTTTAGAGTTGCTACGTCTTTGTAGTCAATCTCTTGTACGCCTTCTGCTGTAAAACGGCAGAATTTACGACGACGGAAGAAACGAGCCATGGGCTATCTCCTGATCTAAATTAAGTCAATATGATCGGCATGCAAAACTAATTTCCCGATACCATTACGGCCGGTTTGGTAAGAGATAAATCCCTCCACCTTAATATTGCTTCCGACAACTAAATCTTGAGTGAGTATTTGTTGACCTTTACCACTGATTACCACGTTAATATAACAATATATTTGGCGTGGTAAGTCAGCTTCCCGCTGCACAGAACGATGCTCAAGCACAAAGTGACAATGAGGAATGCCTGCCGGAGATTGGCTTCGCTTGGGATGTTTGGCAATAGTACCAGTCAACACCAGACGATTAGTCATTTAAACAAATTACTCAGCAGCTGCTTCGCCTTCAGATTGTGCTTCAGCACGATCTTCACGCTTAGTGAAACGCTCTTCTTTAGCCTTCATCATTGGAGATGGCTCAGTAACAGCGTTTTTAGTACGCATGATCATGTTACGGATCACTGCGTCGTTGAAGCGGAAGTTTGACTCAAGCTCGTCAACAACAGTCTGCTCAGCTTCTACGTTCATAAGAACGTAATGTGCTTTGTGCAGCTTGTTAATTGGGTAAGCCATTTGACGGCGGCCCCAATCTTCTAGACGGTGAATTTGACCACCAGAATCTTTGATAGCAGCAGTGTAACGCTCGATCATGCCAGCAACTTGCTCGCTTTGATCAGGGTGCACCATGAATACGATTTCGTAATGACGCATAGGTTGCTCCTTACGGATTATTCAGCTTCCCTTGTCGGCTCGGTTATCCTGGGGAAGCAAGGAACTAAAAAAAAGAACCGAGAATTTGGATGACGGATAGTACAGAGAATGATCAATCTAGGCAAGCTTATTTTATCATCACTAGCCTCATTTCAATCAAATGTACCCTTGTCTCAGTCAATCTTGCCTTTAGGGTGATAACAGCTTTTCTTGATGGTGATTTTTTATACGGCTTAATAATAAAAAACCCGCGCAGTATTGACTGAACGGGTTTAAATAATTATGCAGTTATTTATGCTTAATCACGCATTAACCGCGTTGACGTACCGCTTCAAACAAACAAATGCCAGTAGCAACAGATACGTTCAAACTTGATACTGAGCCCGCCATTGGGATCTTAATCAAATCATCACAGGTTTCACGGGTTAAACGACGCATACCTTCACCTTCAGCACCCATCACAATCGCCAATGGCCCTGTTAGTTTGCTGTGATAAATATCATGGGTTGCTTCGCCTGCAGTACCAACAATCCATACACCTTTATCTTGTAGCGCACGCATGGTACGAGCAAGATTGGTTACACGCACTAATGGCATAATTTCAGCCGCGCCACAGGCTACTTTACTTGCGGTCGCATTAAGTTGTGCCGATCGATCTTTGGGTACAATCACGGCCACAGCGCCAGCAGCATCTGCGTTACGTAGACATGCACCTAAATTATGTGGATCAGTCACACCATCTAAAATCAGTAGTAACGGATTTTCTTTGGTTGCTAATAGGTCATCAAGATTATTTTCGTTATATTGCTTACCTGGACGTACACGCGCAATAATGCCTTGATGAGAGGCGCCATCAACTTTGTCATCTAATGCTTTACGGCCCGCTTCTTGAATCGTGATACCTAAGTCTTGCAACTCAGTAATTAGCGGCAATAAACGCTCATCTTCACGTCCTTTGAGTACGAATACTTCAATAAAACGCACAGGATCAGATGCAAGCACGGCTTTAACGGCATGGATGCCAAAAATCATATCATTACTCATCAATTAACTCTTCTTTGCTGCACGTTCAGATTTACCCACACGTTGCTTTTTCTTCTTGCGAACTTTGGGTTTCTTTTTAGGATCAGTCAGCGGCTTTTCATCCGATAACTTGCGTGGTTTTTTATTTCTTGGCTTTTTCTTTTTCGCGTCAGCAGCTGGAATCGCGCCTTCTTTTAACTTTTTACGTACTGAAGAACGCTCACGTTTATTTTTAGAACGCGATTCATCAGCGACCGCTTCGCCATTTTCAACTTTAAACGCTGGCATTCCCTGACGTTTAAGGCCTTCAGCTTTACGCATGCGTTGCTTTTTCTCACGCCCTTTGGCAGTTTTACCTGCACCGCGCTGCTTACGCTCAGCACCAACAATATCAAAATCTAATTGACGATCATTAAGGTTAATCGCCGCCACTTTGACATGAACAGTATCGCCTAAACGATAAATCACACCTGAGCTCTCACCCACCAAACGTTGACCCACAGGATCAAATTGGTAGTAATCGTTAGCAAGGTTTGAAATATGCACTAAACCATCAATGTTTAATTCATTAAGGCGAACAAAGAAACCAAAACCAGTAACGTTAGCAATCACACCTTCAAACTCATCGCCAAGGTGATCCTGCATGTACTCACACTTAAGCCAATCAGATACATCACGAGTAGCATCATCTGCGCGACGTTCAGTGGTTGAACACTGCTCGCCAATAGCATCAATTTCATCAAATGAATAATGATGACCACCAGTAGGCGTATCGTTCTTAGTATTGCCTGCTTGCTTAGCAATTAAGAATTTAATCGCACGGTGCAAAGTTAAGTCTGGGTAACGACGAATTGGCGACGTAAAGTGCGCATATTGGCTTAGGGCTAAACCAAAGTGACCAATATTATCTGCTTGATAGATCGCTTGTTTCATTGAGCGCAGTAGCATGGTTTGAATTAATTCACGATCATTACGATCTTGAATGATATTCGCTAATGCAGCGTAATCTTTCGGACTTGGCTCTAAACCACCACCAAGTTCTAAACTTAGCTCGCCTAAGAAATCACGGAAACCTTGTAGACGCTCTTCACCCGGGGTGTCGTGAACACGGTATAACGCTGGCTCTTTGGCACTTTCAACAAATTGTGCTGACGCGATATTGGCTAAAATCATACATTCTTCGATGATTTTATGGGCTTCATTACGCACTAACGGTACGATGTTCTCGATCTTACGATCAGCATTGAAGACAAACTTAGTTTCAACTGTTTCAAATTCAATCGCACCACGAGCTTCACGAGCTACTTTTAGTGCTTTAAACATGCTGTAAAGTTCTTCAAGGTGCGGTACTAAAGGTGCGTAACGTTGACGCAACTCTTCGTCACCTTCAAGCATGTTACTTACTTTGGTGTAAGTTAAGCGCGCATGTGAATTCATCACCGCTTCGTAATGCTTGTAGCCTGTCAGCTTACCGCCTTCAGAGACTGTCATCTCACACACCATACACAAGCGATCGACTTGTGGATTGAGTGAGCAAAGGCCATTTGACAGCACTTCTGGCAGCATCGGGATCACTTGAGCAGGGAAGTAAACTGAGTTACCTCGCTTTAGCGCTTCATTATCTAATGCTGATTTTGGACGCACATAGTAACTAACGTCAGCAATCGCGACCCATAAACGCCAGCCACCATCAGGGTTACGCTGACAATGTACCGCATCATCAAAGTCACGTGCATCTTCACCATCGATAGTTACTAACGGCAATTGACGTAAATCGACTCGGCCCAGCTTAGCTTCTTCTGGTACTTCTTCAGTCAGATGCTTAACTTGGTTATCAACTTCAGATGGCCACACATGAGGAATATCATGAGTGCGCAGGGCAATTTCAATTTCCATACCCGGCGCCATATTCTCACCCAGTACTTCAACAATACGACCCACGGCATTATGCTGTCGAGTGGCACGCTGATTGATCTCAACCACCACCACATTACCCATACGGGCACCTTGACGCACGTCTTGTGGAATAATGATATCTTGCGCAATGCGAGAATCATCAGGTACCACATAGCCCATGCCATCTTCAAGGAAGAAACGACCCACAATTTGAGTGGTTGATTCAGCTAATACGCGCACCACACGGCCTTCACGGCGGCCGCGTTTATCTTCGCCATCTGCTTGCGCTAAAATGTAATCACCATGGATCACACTCCGCATTTGATGGGCAGGTAACAATAAATCAGTGTCTTTACTGAATGTACCTTCAGGACGTAAAAAGCCAAAACCATCACGGTGGCCAATAACGTAACCTTTAATAAGATCTAATCGCTCAGGCAATGCATAGCACTGACGACGGGTGAAAATTAATTGACCATCACGCTCCATCGCACGTAGGCGACGACGCAAGCCTTCATATTGATCATCACCTTCAAGTTTTAACGCAGTAAATAACTGGTCGCGACTAACTGGTGCGCTAAAACCACGGATCACTTCTAACAGTAATTCACGGCTTGGAATGGGATTTTCGTAATTAGAAGCTTCGCGTTCGCGAAAAGGATCAACCGGTAAATCGGTAGTACCTTTAGACATAAACAGTTCCTGTTGGCCAGCCATACCTTTAGTATACCCAGCTCTTAGGTGAACAGATGGGAACTGGCAATAAAAACCAATTCCACTAAATAATAGGGAGTAGTGTGATGCTAGACTATTATCATCAAATAGCCTTAGTGTTCTGCAGGCAATCCCAATAAGACACGTAACGGTGGATTATTATCAACCAAAGTCAGTAATGTGTACTTATCTAGCTCATTTAAAAAAGCATTACGCGCATCAGCAAGGATTCCCTTTAGCTGACAAGCAGGAGTAATATTACAAAAATCAGGCGCACAATTGACGATTTGTAACGGTTCAATCGCCCTTACCACATGCCCCAATACAATATTACCCGCAGGCATTCCTAAGCGAATACCACCATTTTTCCCTCGTACGGTTTCTACATAACCTAATTGGCCTAATTTATTAATAATTTTGACCATATGGTTACGCGACACAGCATAGGTATCGGTTACTTTTGTGATACTTGTTAACTCCCCCTCAGGCAAGCTTGCAAGATATATCAAGGCACGTAGGCCATAATCGGTAAAACTGGTTAACTGCACATTCACTCCTCCTGTTGCTATTTTAATCTCGTTCTTGACTAAAAGATACAGATCAGATACAACTTATAACATATATTATAAATACAACTTATAAAGAGAAAGTAATGCTCACTCAAAAAACCATTGATATCGTAAAATCGACCGCCCCCGTCATTGCCGCTGCAGGTCCTGCAGTAACCCAGCACTTTTATCAGCGTATGTTTCACCACAACCCTGAGTTAAAAGATATTTTTAACATGAGCAACCAACAAAACAGAGACAATGACGCCCCTTCTAGTCAACAACAAGCGCTGTTTAATGCTGTTTGTGCTTACGCTAATAATATTGATAATTTAGCAGTATTATTGCCTGCCGTTGAAAAAATAGCCCAAAAACATACCAGCTTTTTAATTTCGGCAGATCAATATCAGATCGTGGGTAGCCATCTATTAGCCACTATTGATGAATTATTATCCCCAGGACAAGAAGTATTAGATGCTTGGGCTGAAGCTTACGGCGTGCTAGCAACTATTTTTATTAACCGTGAACAAGAAATCTACCAAGAAAACGATAATAAACTCGGTGGCTGGCGTGGAATGCGAGAGTTTGTAGTAACGGAAAAACAACAAAATAGTGATGCTATCACCAGCTTTACGTTTACCCCCGCAGATGGAGGCCAAGTCGCTGACTATAAGCCCGGCCAATATTTAGGTATTTATATTACTGCCGATGAATTAGATCACCAAGAGATCCGCCAATACAGCTTATCTGCTGCCCCTAATAATGCCAATTACCGTATCTCCGTTAAGCGTGAGTCTCAAGGTCTTGTATCAAACTATTTGCACGATAAAATCAATATTGGCGATAACGTTAAACTGGTTGCTCCGGCTGGGGATTTTTTCTTGAATGTTGAGCCACAAACACCAGTAACACTTATTTCAGCGGGGGTGGGCTTAACCCCAATGCTAGCAATGCTTGAAACACTAACTCAGCATCAAGCAGCAGTAAATTGGCTCCATGCAACAGAAAATGGCCACCAACATGCGTATAAAGATCATGTTAAAAATCTTGCTAACCACCACCAGCATATTACGGCATTAACCTGGTATAACACCCCCACTGCTACTGATCGTCCAGCAGAAGATTATAACTATCAAGGTTTAATTGAACTCAATAACATTGCCACTCAGATTTCTGACCCAACCATGCATTTTTATTGCTGCGGTCCGGTTGGCTTTATGCAATTTATCGCCAAGCAGTTAATTGAACTAGGTGTAACCAACGATCGTATTCATTATGAGTGTTTTGGGCCGCATAAAGTGCTGTAATATTTGTTAATTACTGGCCACACCATGATATCGTTTTAATCAAAAACAGCACCTAAATAAGGTGCTGTTTTTATTTTCATCACTAACGACTATTACCAAAATGATGAACGCCGTTTAGCCCGCGCGATAATATTGGCTGGCATCTTTTGCTCTAACTGCTGTCGCAAACGCCGAATTTGTTGATGTTGGCTTTTATTGGTAGTTACGGTTTGATACAACCATCGATAGGCATCTTCATAATCTAATGGGCTGCCATTATCAGCAATTAATAATTGTGCTAATTGAATTCGTGCACGAATATTACCGAGGGCAGCAGCTTCGCGTAAATACGGAATTGCACGCTCTTTATCCTGTTGCAAAATCACACCTTGAGCGTAATAGCGGCCGAGTTGCTCTAATGCAACCGGTACACCTTGCTGAGCGGCAGCACGCATATAATATACGCCTTGTTCCACATCTTTCGGCACACATACGCCCCACGCCAACATATCACCGTAAAGAAATTGATAGGTCGGTGATTCTATTTGTTCTGCTCGAGCTTGAATATCTTGCACTAACTGACAATCATCGGCTTTGACTTGGCGTAGATGGTGATTGGTTGCAAACCATGCACTCAACTGATCTTCGGTATAAACTGGTACAGCCTCTCCAATAATAGCAATCGCATGAACAGGTGTTGCCAACCAAGTAGCAAACATTATCAACCAGGGTTTCATTGGCATTCCTCAAACGTCGAATAATTAGCTATCGGCAATTTGAGAATAAACTTTAACTCAATACAAAGCAGCATAACGGTAATGTTGAGTTATAAAAAAACCAGCTCGAAAGCTGGTTTTTTTCAAATTCGCATCAGCGATTATTCACCGTATGGGTGAACTTTGATGATTGTCTCGTTACGGTCAGGACCTGTAGAGATAATATCAATTGGCACACCAGTTAACTCCTCGATACGAGCGATGTAATCAAGAGCTGCTTGTGGTAGCGCATCCAGTGTCTTAGCACCAAATGTTGTTTCGCTCCAACCTGGCATTGTTTCGTAGATTAGCTCTAGATCTTCGTACGCATCAGCAGCCATAGGAGAAACATTTAGGATCTCACCAGACTTAGTTTTGTAACCAGTACAGATTTTTAGCTCTTCTAGACCATCTAATACATCTAGTTTAGTTAGACAGAAACCAGAGATAGAGTTGATTTGTACTGCACGACGCATAGCAACAGCATCGAACCAACCAGTACGGCGTAGACGACCTGTCGTTGCGCCAAACTCGTTACCAACTGTACCTAGGTGCTTACCAACTGGATCTTGCTTATCTAGACCATCGTATAGCTCGGTAGGGAAAGGACCTGCACCAACACGAGTACAGTATGCTTTCGCGATACCTAGGATGTAACCTAAGTGACGTGGACCAAAACCAGAACCTGCAGCAACACCACCAGCAGTAGTATTAGAAGACGTTACGTATGGGTAAGTACCGTGATCGATATCAAGCAACGTACCTTGTGCGCCTTCAAACATGATCTTGTCGCCACGTAAACGTGCATCATCAAGTTCAGTCGTTACGTCGATTACCATTGAGGTAAGTAGATCAGCTTGTGAAAGTACTTTTGCTAATACTTCTTCATAGCTTACAGGCTCAGCATTGTAGTAATGCTCAAGCTGGAAATTGTGGTAAGCCATAACTTCTTTAAGCTTTGCTGCAAATGCTTCTTTATCAAATAGGTCGCCAACACGAAGACCGCGACGAGCAACTTTATCTTCGTAAGCAGGACCGATACCACGACCTGTTGTACCAATTGCTTTTTTACCACGAGCCGCTTCGCGTGCTTGGTCAAGAGCAATATGGTAAGGAAGAATTAGTGGACAAGCTTCTGACAGGAACAAACGCTCACGAACAGGAATACCACGTGCTTCTAGTGGACCCATCTCGTTCATTAGTGCATCAGGAGAAAGTACAACACCGTTACCGATGATGCATTTAACATTGTCACGTAGGATACCTGATGGGATCAGGTGAAGAACTGTTTTCTCACCATCAATAACTAGGGTGTGACCGGCGTTGTGTCCACCTTGGTAGCGAACCACATATTTTGCATCTTCGGTCAGGAGGTCAACGATCTTACCTTTACCTTCGTCACCCCATTGGGTGCCAAGAACGACTACATTATTTGCCATCTTTCTTCATCTATCAGTAGTTAAAAAAGGATTCTAGCACCTTAGCCGTCGGCTTGCAGTCATTTTTGGCTCAGTGCGCTTCTTATGCGCTTACTTTCAACGGTTATTTATGGCTGTTTTTCTATATTCTCACGTACATCATATAAGCAATAACGCTACCTGCAACCACCAGACATCCCCCTATACGACGCAGAACATTATCGTTTTGCTGGCTTAATTGGCTAACCATATTACGCCATCCTTGAGGCGCTAATAATGGTCCTAAGCCTTCAACAACTAACACTAAACCAATAGCTAACAAAACTGTATTCATCATAGATTTCATCCAAAAAAAAAGACAAGGCGAAGGCCTTGTCTTTATTATAACGATTACGCTGTTATTAAAGCGAGCTTACTTTGCTGATAGCTCTGAATGGTTCATGTATTTAAAGAACTCGTTATTCGGATCAACAACAAGAATGTCATTTTTCGAATTAAAGCTCGTTTCATACGCCTTCAAAGAACGCCAAAAGCTGTAAAACTCAGGGTCTTGATTATATGCTTTTGCATAAATCTCAGCCGCTTTCGCATCTGCATCACCGCGTACAACTTGTGCTTTACGCTTTGCGTCAGCTAAAACTGTTGCCACTTCAAGTTCTGAACGAGCACGAAGCTCTTCAGCACGTTGACGGCCTTGAGAACGGTAGCTACGCGCCACTGACTCACGCTCAGCACGCATACGACGATAGATAGACTCACTGATTTCATCTGGTAAGTTGATTTTCTTAATACGGAAATCAACCACTTCAATACCTAAATCTTTTGCACTTTCGCGCGTTTCTTCAAGTACATCAGCCATGATTTGATCACGTTGGCCTTCAACTTTCTTCACCGGTACCACACCTTCAATTACTGCTAGAGCAGCTTTAGCCGCTTTAGTTTGTGCAATATCTGCTGTTGCTGGTGTTGAAATGCTGTCTTCTCCAGATACGATCTGCTTGATTTCTTTCGCACCGATTTCAGCACGTAAGCTATCAACGACTTTACGCTTTAACAATGATTCTGCTGTTGATGTATTACCACCACCTGTTGCTAAGTAATATTTGCCGAAATCTTTGATACGCCACTTAACGTAAGTATCAATAATAACGTCTTTTTTCTCAGCAGTTAGGAAACGGTCAGCTTGGTCGTCCATGGTCTGAATACGTGCATCAAGATCATGTACACGGTCAAACACTGGTACTTTAAAGTGTAAACCTGGCTCATAAATACGAGCAACTTCGGTATTGTTATCTTTTAAAATACGCCCGAAACGCACCACGATACCACGCTCGCCTTCTTTGACGACAAACATAGACATCAATAATAGTGCAATAAAAATCACAACTACTGGGATGATTAACTTACGCATAATTAATATCTCCCTTGACGGCCAGTATCAGCGCGTGGTGTTGGAGCGACTGGTGTCGGTGTTTCCACTTTTTCCAATTCAATACCACTTAATCGACCAGAATCTACTGGCTTTTTCGCTTGGTTATTTGATTGATTCATTAATTTCTCTAGCGGTAAATACATCACGTTATTACCACCAGACTTAGTATCAATTAACACCTTGCTGGTATTGCTGTATACACGTTCCATCGTATCAAGGTACATACGCTCACGAGTAACTTTCTTAGCAACTTCGTATTGTGGCAGCAACTTATCAAACTGTGCTACATCACCTAAAGCGCCATTTATAACACGTTGTGAATAACCTTCTGCTTCATTCTTCAGACGCTCAGCACGACCGGTTGCTTTTGGCAAAATGTCATTACTGTAAGCTTCTGCTTCACGTACATAACGCTCTTCATCTTCTCGTGCTGCAATAGCATCATCAAAAGCATCTTTAACTGCTTCAGGTGGACGTGCACTTTGGAAGTTAACGTCCACAACACGGATACCCATGTCGTATTTTGAGATAATTTTATCAATAGCGGCTTGAGTATTCGCACGAATAGTCTGACGGCCTGTGGTTAACGCTTGATCCATGGTTGAATCACCGATAACCGCACGCAGTGCAGAATCTGTTGCTTGACGCAAACTATCATCGGCATTGGTAACACTAAAGAGATACTTTTCAGCATTATCAACACGGTATTGAACATCCATCTCAACTTTCAACACATTTTCGTCTTTGGTTAGCATTAAGCCAGAAGCTCGTAGCGAACGAATTGCTTGTACGTTAACAGGGATGACTTCATCAATAAAAGTCGGCTTCCAATTCAAACCAGGCTTGACGATTTGATCAAACTTACCGAAGCGTAGCACAACACCTTGTTCTGCTTCACTTACAGTGTAAAAGCCTGAAAATCCCCATACAGCCACAGCTAAAACTGCAACAGCACCCAAACCTACAGCGCTACCGCTGCCTGTTGGTCCTTTTTTATTACCAAACACACCACCAACCTTACGACTTAGTTTTGAGAAAACCTCATCCAGATCAGGTGGTCCTTGTTCACGTCCACCATGATTCTTATTACCCCAAGGGTCTTTATCATCACGGCCGCCGTTGTTACCAGGCTCATTCCACGCCATTATAGAACTCCATCAATGTGATATGACGACAGTTTTTATTACTCAGCAATCCATTAAGCAACGATGTAGTCATCTAACGAAGTACTTTCTCTTTTTTGTAACCGCGACCATTCTGCCATCGGTAAGCGAATATCAATCATTAAACAGCCATCTGATTCATATTCTTCTTGCACAATGCAGCCTAACTGATAAAACTTACTGCGTAAGCGTCCGATCATCTCAGGCGGCAAACGCAAACTGTGTTTTATCATTGTGCCTGCAAGGCGTTCTGTTAAGGCTTGGAATAACAAGTCAATGCCTTGCCCTTCCATGGCTGATACCCAAACTCGTTGAGGTAAACCCTCTTCGTCACGCTCAATTCGTGGCTGTGCATTATCTAAGTTATCAATTTTATTCATAACCAGTAAAACAGGAACATCGCCAGCATCGATTTCATCAAGTACGGTTTCTACCGCTTCAATGTTCTCGCGAAAACGATCATCACTTGCATCAACCACATGAAGCAATAGATCTGCTTCTTGCGTTTCTTTTAATGTTGCTTTAAATGCAGCCACTAAATCGTGGGGTAAATGTCGAATAAAACCAACAGTATCTGCAAGTATCGCTGCACCGACATCTGCAACTTCAATCTTACGCAATGTTGGATCTAAGGTAGCAAACAGCTGATCAGCTGCATATACCCCAGCATCGGTAATACGATTGAATAATGTTGATTTACCCGCATTGGTATACCCAACTAATGACACCGTTGGGATTTCTGCTCGATTACGCGCTCGACGTCCTTGATCACGCTGTTTAGCGACTTTATCTAAACGGCGCAAGATTGTTTTAATACGTTCTCGTAATAAACGTCGATCGGTTTCTAGCTGAGTTTCACCAGGCCCGCGAAGACCAATACCACCTTTTTGTCGCTCAAGGTGAGTCCAACCACGAATCAATCGGGTTGAAATATGTCGTAATTGTGCTAATTCAACTTGCAACTTACCTTCATGGGTACGTGCACGTTGAGCAAATATATCGAGAATTAACCCAGTACGATCAATCACTCGACATTGACAAAGCTGCTCTAAGTTTCGTTCTTGTGCAGGTGACAATGCGTGATTAAAAATAATTATATCTGCATCAACAGTTCTTACAGCATCGGCGATTTCTTGTGCTTTACCTTCACCCACATAATACTTTGGAAGTGGTGTTTTACGGCTCCCCGTAACAACATGCAATGCATTAACCCCAGCAGAAGACACTAGCATTTCAAATTCGCTAAGGTCTTCCCACTCCTCATCTTGAGTGAAATTAATATGAACAAGAATAGCCTGCTCACCAGCTTCATAACGGTCAAACAAGTAATCAACTCCTTATTTGAAAATAATCTTACTCTTCTGTTTTCTCTGGACGATCGGTTCCTGCTGGACGATCACTCGCATGGTGATGATTCACCGGACGAGCAGGTACAACAGTAGAAATAGCATGTTTATAAACCATCTGGTTGACGGTGTTTTTAAGTAAAATAACAAATTGATCAAATGATTCAATTTGTCCTTGTAGTTTGATACCGTTTACCAGGTAAATAGAGACCGGGATTCTTTCACGACGCAGCGCATTCAAAAACGGGTCTTGCAGAGATTGCCCCTTAGCCATTATTTCTTTTCCTTATTTGTTTGTAGTTGTATTTAGCAACGAACAAAAACTAAAAATACGCAAAGCAGTTCAGAGTATACACGTTAATTAAACATCACATCTAACTGAGTTTGTGACGGTTTGTAACGCGCTATCAACATCACTACTATCCAACCAAGTCAAATCATTCCAGCCACGAAGCCAGGTAATTTGACGCTTTGCCAATTGACGAGTAGCACAGATACCACGGAAAACCGCTTCATCTATGTCATGTTTCCCGTCCAAATATTCCCACATCTGTCGATAACCGACACAGCGAATGGAAGGAAGCTCAAGGTGAAGATCACCACGGTCATATAATGCCCTTACTTCCTGCTCAAACCCTGCTTCAATCATTTTTTTGAACCTAAGCTCAATTCGACGATGCAGTACAGCCCTATCCGTGGGCGTAATTGCAAATTGATGAACCTTATAAGGTAACGATTCACCTTGAGTTTTCGTTAACTCAGTTAATGTTTTACCTGAGATACGAAAAACTTCTAATGCACGAGATAATCGCTGCGGATCATTAGGATGGATCCTTGCACCTGCAACAGGATCAATGGCTACCAATTCATCATGCAGTGCTTGCCAACCTCGTGCAGCAGCATCACTTTCGATTCCGGCACGAACAGCATTATCTGCCGCAGGTAATGGTGATAAACCTTCCAATAATGCCTTGTAGTACAACATAGTACCACCTACCAACAAAGGAATCCGCCCTGCTGCCACTATATCAGCCATTTCTTTTAGTGCATCCGAACGAAAGTCTGCAGCAGAATAACTTTGCGCTGGATCACGAATATCGATTAAACGGTGTGGTGCTAGTGCCAATTCATGCGCATCTGGTTTCGCAGTGCCGATATCCATTCCCTTATAAATAAGGGCAGAGTCGACACTTATCAACTCAACCGGTAGCTGTTCACGTAAACGAATCGCTAAATCAGTTTTGCCTGACGCTGTCGGGCCCATTAAAAAAATAGCTTGTGGTTGTGGCTTCGTCATAACTTGTGGCTTAGTCATAGATTACTTAAATGCTTCTATCGCTGCTTGCATATCTACCGGACGAACAAGTTGGCTTCTAAATGTCATCAACTGTTCTCCCCATAGCTGCTCTAATTCGGTAATTAACTGAATCGCTTGTGCCAAAGTGTAACTTGTTACTGGCGTATGGCATTGTTTAGCGAGCCAGAATAAAAGATTATCCCATCCTTGAGCATCGGGATCATCGCTCACAGAATGAAGATAGGTTAACAAATTTGGGATTAACTGTTGTAAGTTTTGCTGCCTTAATGGCATACAAACTGACAAAATGATAATGCTATTACGTCCTTTCGATTTCAGCTGGATCCCTAACTGCTTTAATAATTGCCCGTGTTGCTCAGCGCATTGAATCAGTTCAGCCTCAACTGGCACCGATAATGGAATCAACAATGGCTGCGGCTTTAAACCTACCGTTTGAGCCAACTGTAATTGACCAACATAACGTAAATGCTCTGCAACCGCTAAATGTAATAACACCATTTCGGGCTGCTGACTTAACAATAAAAACTGCTCATCAACAACAACCAACGGTTTCCCTAACCCTGTATCTTTGCTGCTTATACGCTTGGTCGGCGGCGCCGGAGTCTCGCTTGACCACTCTCGCCGAGGTTCTGCTATCTGAGTGGTATTAACATCTAATGATGCTGTAACTGGTGTCAATTGCACTGATCCCGAACCATTGGTTGAAATCAGTTGTTGATAGGCCTTTAGCTCTGCTGCTGTTGGGCCTGATTCACCATAATGACGAGAAGTACTATTAGCAGGTGCTGTTGATGTTACACCTTGCTGACGCTCTCTCGTGGTTGATTGCGGCGATAATTTTTGGCTACTCTTTTGACTATAGCTCTGTTGAGCATCTTTACTAACTGAATTTACTAATAAAGTTTCTTTATTAGTCATGTTAGTCTGAGATTCTATATCGAAAGAGGATGTCGCTGTCGACGTGGTAATAGAAGAATCTGAAGCTGTTAACCAACTTTCAGGGTTAGCCTTATTCGGGTAATCAGGCATCGCAGCAATAGTATGAGAAACACGATCAATCGCTGCAGTGGTAACTTCAGTATGCGCATGCGCACTTGATCTTATAGGTGTTTGATATTGAGGCGCATCATCGCTACTCGCCCCTTGCTGAAGTGCACTTTGTAATGCTTGATAAATAAAATCATGCACTAATCGCGCTTGATGGAAACGTACTTCATGCTTAGCTGGATGGACATTAACATCGACTTGATGCGGATCGATCTCAATATACAGCACATAAGCAGCATATTGTTCCGATCGTAAGCTTGATTCATAAGCCTGACGAATTGCATGATTGATCAATTTATCCTTCATCATGCGGCCGTTCACATAGCAATATTGAATATCATTTTGACTACGAGCCCCTTGCGGACTACAAATCCAGCCAGATAATTTCAAATCACCATGGGCTAATTCAACCACTAATGCATGCTGTAAAAAAGCAGGCCCACAAGCTGCAGCTAAGCGCCGCTCCTGTTGTAGTGGATTGTCTGCAATACGGTATTGACGCACTAACTTACCGTTATGGCGCAGGGTAATAGCGACATCAAATCGACTCAGCGCGATACGCTTAATCAATTCATCAATATGGGTGAATTCTGTTTTTTCAGTACGTAAAAACTTACGTCGTGCAGGCGTATTAAAAAATAAATCTAATACTTCTAAGGTGGTACCGATAGGGTGTGCAGCAGGTTTTAACTGCACATCCATATCACGACCTTCCGCATATGCAGACCATGCTTCCGTTTGACCTTCCGTGCAAGAGGTTAGGGTTAACCGCGATACAGAACTTATACTGGCAAGCGCTTCACCACGAAATCCTAAGCTTACTATGGCTTCAAGATCATCTAATGAGGCGATTTTGGAGGTTGCATGACGACTCAGGGCTAAGCCAAGTTCATCTTTAGCTATCCCTTTACCATTATCACGAATACGAATCAGCCGGCTGCCACCTTTTTCGATATCAATATCGATTCGAGTAGCGCCGGCATCTATACTATTTTCAACAAGCTCTTTGACTACCGATGCTGGGCGTTCAACAACTTCACCCGCTGCAATCTGGTTAGCCAGCCGAGCGGGTAAAATCTGAATCGGCATAATTAACTTCTTGGAATGATTAGCGTCTGTCCTACTGCTAGTTTATCAGAACGTAGCTTATTCGCATCACGAATAGTTGCTACTGATACCCCATATTTTGCCGCAATTTTACTTAAAAACTCACCACGGTGAACTTTATGACGTACAGTTTTCACGGCAGAAACCGCAATTTTTAATTTCTGGCCAACCATGACATTATCAGACTTTAGATGACTAGTTCGACGAATGCTGCTCATGGTTACCCCATAATTAGCCGCAATTTTGCCAAGATACTCACCGCGAGTCACGGTATGCCACACAATACGAGTCGCAGGCGTTGCTTTGGACGTCACCTTTACTGATGTGGCTTTAACAGCCGGCGCCGTTGTCACCGCAGTACCAGGGATCACTAACACTTGACCAATATTAACTGAATTTGATTTCAAGTTATTAGCCGTTTTAATGGCCGTCATCGAAGAACCATATTTAGCCGCAATACCGCCTAATGTTTGTCCTGATGTCACCTTATGTTTAATACCACCGGCTTTCAAACGCGAAGCAAAGAGTGTCCCTTCTGGCGGATGCGCTGTGAAGTATTGCAAAATACCTTTATAAACAGCATTTGCTAACTGATTTTGATGGGCGTTAGAGGTTAATTGACGCTCTTCAATCGGGTTAGTAATAAAGCCTGTTTCAACTAATAATGATGGAATATCAGGTGATTTTAATACTGCTAAACTTGCATATTGCGGTACTGTTTTGTGTAGACGCGCAATATGACGTAAGTTCGCTAATACTCGCTTAGCTACATCGTAGCCTTCCTTCTGCGAATAACTAAATTGCAAATCAAGTACTGCACGACCTAAATATTTATCTTTAGGATTACTAGAGAGCACATCGCCACCACCAAGTAGCTCTGATTGTTTCTCGCTCTGCTCTAACCAACGACCAATTTCAGTATTAGCACGACGAGTGTTTAGTACCCATACAGATGCACCACGAGGTTTAGGCGAACTAAAACCATCGGCATGGATGGAAACTAACAGCAATGCTTTATTTTTACGCGCAATCTCTGAACGTTTACTTAATCCTACATAATAGTCGCCACGGCGAGTCATTACCGCACGCATACCCGTTGTCGCATTGATCTTGGCCGCTAATTTACGCGCAACCGCCAAGGTGACATTTTTTTCGTATTTATGGGTTGGACCAATAGAGCCAGGATCATCACCACCATGCCCTGCATCAACAGCTACCACAATATCAGCAGTACCTGATGGTAACTTAGCTAAGTTATTTTCAGTGGCTTTTTCTTCTGCTTGTTCTTCTTTATCAACAGCACCAGCACCAGAACCATTAGGTAAATCCATCACTAATCGATAGCCATAACTACCATCAGGCGTCGGTGATAATGAAAAAATTTGAGGTGTTGTGGCACGCTTTAGTTCAAACACTAATCGAGTCGTGCCTTTTTCGGGTGCATTACTACTGCGGACTTTAGTTAAAATCTCACTCTTAGCAACAGTAATTGGCAATTTGGTTTTGAGTGAGGTTTTATTTAAGTCGACCACTAACCGTGATGGATTTGATAGCATAAACTGCGAATAATCCGCTTTGCTTTGCATATCGAGCACAACACGTGTTTCATCAGGAGCCGGCCACACACGAACTCCTTTGAGTTCATTTGCAAAAGCAGCAGAACTCACTAATCCCACTCCCAAAATTAAAAGATTTGCATACGTCCGTAACGCCATTCTAATTAACCTAACTGTAAGTGGTTGATCAACGCTGAACCATAGTCCGTATTCGACGTCACTAATACCATTCTTTGCTCACCGTGATAGCGCAGCTCGAGCTCAAGATCAGGCTCTGGTAGCATGCCTATACCTTTTTCTGGCCATTCAACTAAACAAATAGCATCATTGGTAAAATAATCTCGAATCCCCATAAATTCTAATTCTTCAGGATCGGCAAGACGATATAAATCAAAATGATAAACTTGCCAAGGCGCAAGATCATAAGGTTCAACCAATGTATAAGTCGGACTTTTTACATTTCCTTGATGACCAAGAGCACGAATAAAGCCACGACTAAATGTGGTTTTACCTGCACCCAAATCACCATGGAGATATATTGTTGTTTGTTGCGTGCAGGCTTTAGCCAATTTAAGGCCAAAATCTACCGTTGCCTGCTCATCAGCAAGAGAAGTTTCAAATGTTTGCATTATATTTTATCTTGGATTGACTAATTGACGAATAAATGGAAAAAGATCTGCCGCAAGCATACCACGCTCACCGCGCTGCGCACATAAATCTGCTACTTTACGATAAATCAAAACCAAGCGATATACGGTGTGAAATAACGATCTCAGTCTACGATGACCGTCGCAATTTTACCGCAATAAAGCAATGCCATTCAATTTATGTCATGCATATATTCAGCACAGGTGCAGCTTTACACGTTCAATGATTACTACTATTAATAATGGGGTGTCAGCTTATGACTACTCTAAAATAAGAATGTGCTAGAATCCGTTCCCTGATTTTTACTGGCTAGAAGATAAAGCTGACACTATGACAATCGATTATCAACAACTCGCACTTCAAATTAAAACTTGGGGACAAGAACTCGGCTTTCAAGCTGTAGGGATCAGTGATATCGATTTGTCGCAGCATGAAACGCAATTACAGCGCTGGCTTGATGCTGACTATCACGGTGATATGGACTGGATGGCACGTCACGGTATGATGCGTGCACGACCGCAAGAATTACTACCAGGTACGGTACGTGTAATCAGTGTCAGAATGAATTATTTACCGCCACAAGCAGGTTTTGCTCAAACACTTAAGCAACCAACAAAAGCCTATATTAGTCGCTACTCTCTTGGACGAGATTATCATAAGTTGATTCGCAACCGCCTTAAACAGCTAGGTCAACGAATTGAAGCCGTTGTTGGTGAGTTTGGCTGTCGACCATTCGTCGATTCTGCGCCAGTTCTTGAGCGTCCATTAGCTGAAAAAGCTGGATTAGGTTGGACAGGAAAGCACTCTCTAATTCTTAACGACCAATCTGGCTCATGGTTCTTTTTAGGTGAACTGTTAATTGATCTACCACTGCCAGTTGATACACCTGTTGTCAATCAATGTGGTAAATGTGTCGCCTGTATGACCAGTTGCCCAACGGGCGCTATTATTGAAGCTGGAATCGTTGATGCACGACGCTGTATATCTTATCTAACTATCGAATTTGACGGTATCATTCCAGAACAATATCGCGCAGCAATAGGTAATAGAATTTATGGCTGTGATGATTGCCAATTAGTATGTCCATTTAATCGTCACGGAGAGATCACGTCAGAAACAGACTACCATTGTCGAGAAACGTTATTCCAGCAAGATCTAGTGACGCTTTATGCTTGGAATGAAGCCACATTCTTACGTAATACTGAAGGTTCAGCCATTCGTCGTATCGGCCATACCCAATGGTTACGTAATATTACGATTGCATTAGGTAATGCGCCCTACCAAGCTGACATCATCGAGGCACTGAGTACTCGTCAGGGTGAGCACCCGCTCATCGATGTTCATATTGAATGGGCTTTAGAGCAACAACATCAGAAACGTCAACAAATAGTTATTGATGTTTTACCTAATGCCACCAAACGTTTAGTTCGAATTATAGAAAAAGGTTTACCTCGAGATGCATAACACTCTGGGTATATGTGGAAAACTTTTTTAATGGCGTCAAAAATCGTAGTAAAAAGAAAGATTAAACACAGGGAGTGGATAACATAATCAAGACGGTTATCCCAGAAAAGGAAGGGCTAAATGAACTGTGTACAAATTGTAGATAAAACCAAATTAACCAATAAAAAACATACAGTTACCCTGTTAGCTTTTTACAATTAATAAGGAGAATAGTTTGAAGTTATGCTCTTGTTCTAAAGTTATTCACACCTAGCTATCACATCTAATCAACCAACTTACCCACAGAATATCTTATGTGGATAACTCTGTTAATTGAACTGTGATCTAACGGTGCAATAAATTAAAAACGCTTACTAAAATAACAACTTATCATGTGTTTTCTGTCTTTTATAAACAAATAAAAACCAACCACAATGGCGCTATAAAGTAGTAAAACCAACGTATCAATGCTAGGAAAAGAGCGTTTGCCATATAAGGCAATATTGATATTACAAACATCTTTGCAAATAGCTAAGATGAAAAAAACAACCGTTAGGTTGCATAATCAATAGCAGATGATGTAATCGAAGCTGATTGCTTCTAAGTGGGCTTCGTAGTCAAACTAGAAACACTTGAAGCAGTACACTGATGATATCGGTAATCGAATACCCCAGGAATACCACATTAAGACTAATACTTCACAGTAGTAGTTCACCGATAAGTTCGATGATAACTAAATTGGAGCGACACACGAGGTTCCCGATCTTCAAGGAACTAGGCGTGACCTCAACCTTGGCAATATTGTGCACAACTAACTGGGCTAGTGTACATTGCAAAGATTTAAATTGGAGCGACACACGAGGTTCCCGATCTTCAAGGAACTAGGCGTGACCTCAACCTTGGCAATATTATGCACGACTAACTGGGCTAGTGTACATTGCAAAGATTTAAATTGGAGCGACACACGAGGTTCCCGATCTTCAAGGAACTAGGCGTGACCTCAACCTTGGCAATATTGCGCACAACTAACTGGGCTAGTGTACATTGCAAAGATTCAAATTGGAGCGACACACGAGGTTCGAACTCGTGACCTCAACCTTGGCAAGGTTGCGCTCTACCAGCTGAGCTAGTGTCGCATATAGCTAGGTCTTTCACCTAACGTTCACCGTTTTCACCATGAACTACAAATTGGAGCGACACACGAGGTTCGAACTCGTGACCTCAACCTTGGCAAGGTTGCGCTCTACCAGCTGAGCTAGTGTCGCATATAGCTAGGTCTTTCACCTAACGTTCACCGTTTTCACCATGAACTACAAATTGGAGCGACACACGAGGTTCGAACTCGTGACCTCAACCTTGGCAAGGTTGCGCTCTACCAGCTGAGCTAGTGTCGCATATAGCTAGGTCTTTCACCTAACGTTCACCGTTTTCACCATGAACTACAAATTGGAGCGACACACGAGGTTCGAACTCGTGACCTCAACCTTGGCAAGGTTGCGCTCTACCAGCTGAGCTAGTGTCGCATATAGCTAGGTCTTTCACCTAACGTTCACCGTTTTCACCATGAACTACAAATTGGAGCGACACACGAGGTTCGAACTCGTGACCTCAACCTTGGCAAGGTTGCGCTCTACCAGCTGAGCTAGTGTCGCATATAGCTAGGTCTTTCACCTAACGTTCACCGCTTTCGCCATGAACTACAAATTGGAGCGACACACGAGGTTCGAACTCGTGACCTCAACCTTGGCAAGGTTGCGCTCTACCAGCTGAGCTAGTGTCGCATCACATCTCTTAAAAGAGAATTGGTTGCGGGGGCCGGATTTGAACCAACGACCTTCGGGTTATGAGCCCGACGAGCTACCAAGCTGCTCCACCCCGCGTCCGATTTTTTCACCTAGTTTAAGTTGGGTGACAACTATTTTTATTCACCGCCGTAGCCATGAATATCAATTTGGAGCGACACACGAGGTTCGAACTCGTGACCTCAACCTTGGCAAGGTTGCGCTCTACCAGCTGAGCTAGTGTCGCATCACATCTCTTAAAAGAGAATTGGTTGCGGGGGCCGGATTTGAACCAACGACCTTCGGGTTATGAGCCCGACGAGCTACCAAGCTGCTCCACCCCGCGTCCGATTTTTTCACCTAGTTTAAGTTGGGTGACAACTATTTTTATTCACCGCCGTAGCCATGAATATCAATTTGGAGCGACACACGAGGTTCGAACTCGTGACCTCAACCTTGGCAAGGTTGCGCTCTACCAGCTGAGCTAGTGTCGCATCACATCTCTTAAAAGAGAATTGGTTGCGGGGGCCGGATTTGAACCAACGACCTTCGGGTTATGAGCCCGACGAGCTACCAAGCTGCTCCACCCCGCGTCCGATTTACAACGAAAGAAAACAAACTCGTTATCTCCTTTCGAGGCTGCGCATTATACGACTAAAATTGCCGGATGCAATAGTTCTTAAACCAAAAAACGCAGATTATTTTCCAACTGCTTATTTTAACATCAAATATTGAAAATATGCTCACGATAATAGCGCAACTCAGCAATTGAGTCGTGAATATCATCCAATGCTAAATGACTACCTTGCTTAGAAAAGCCATCAAGTAACTCTGGTTTCCAACGACGCGTCAATTCTTTAAGTGTGCTCACATCAAGATAACGGTAATGGAAATACTGTTCAAGTACAGGCATGTGCTTATATAAGAATCGACGATCTTGCCCAATACTGTTTCCACAGATCGGTGATACACCTTTTGGTACCCACTGCTCTAAAAAAGCAATGGTTTGAGCGACAGCTTGCGCTTCAGTGATCGTACTTTGACGAATACGTTCAACTAAACCACTATTAGTGTGTGTAGTTGTACACCAATCATCCATTTTTGCTAATTCAGCTTCTGGCTGATAAATAGCTAAAACAGGACCTTCTGCCAACACATTAAGCTGTGGATCGGTTACAACTGTGGCGATTTCAATGATTTTATGAGTTTCTGGGTCTAATCCGGTCATTTCCAGATCAATCCAAATAAGGTTCTGATCGCTGATTGTCATTCGATATTGCCTCTTTTGTGACTAAACCATGTATGATAATACCGAAAGCCAACCAAACAGAACGATATTCTTGTGGCAAAAAAGAAAAAATTAACTCAAGGTCAGAGCCGACGTGTTCGCTCTAACCAAAATAAGCGCCTAGATCGCGCTAAAAATGAAGTCCAATGGGATGAAGCCTTATTGGAAAATGCTCGCGAAGGGCTGGTTATTACTCGATTCGGTCAACACGCTGATGTTGAAGATCCGCAAACGGGTATTATTCATCGCTGTAACCTACGTCGCAGTATTCAGAGCCTTGTTTCTGGAGATCGTGTCGTTTGGCGTCCTGGCGTTGAGGCCTTACAAGGCATTGCCGGTGTTGTAGAAGCTGTGCATGAACGCAAATCAATGTTAACCCGTCCAGATTACTACGACGGTGTAAAAGCTGTAGCAGCTAACGTTGATCGAATTGTGATCGTGTCATCAATTCTACCCGAGCTATCGCTTAACATTATTGACCGTTACATTATTGCAGCTGAAACCATCGGCATTAAGCCATTAATTGTGGTTAATAAAGTTGACTTACTAACGCCAGAACAGCGGGTTGATGTTGAACGTAAGTTAACGCAATACCAGAATATTGGTTATAGCGTTCGCTTAGTCAGTACCGATACAGGTGAAGGTCTTGATGATCTAAAAATTGATTTAAAAGATCACGTTAGTATCTTTGCTGGTCAATCAGGTGTAGGTAAATCAAGTATGGTTAATGCACTAATGCCTGATGTTGAAGCAGATATTGGTGACGTTTCAACTAACTCAGGTTTAGGTCAACATACGACGACAGCAGCAAGGTTATATCACTTTGCAGACGGCGGTGATTTAATTGACTCACCAGGAGTGCGTGAATTTGGTCTGTGGCATTTAGAACCAGAGCAAATTACCGAAGCTTTTGTTGAATTTCGTCAATATTTAGGTGGCTGTAAGTTCCGTGACTGTAAACACGGTAACGATCCTGGTTGTATCATTCGCGAAGCCGTTGAACGTGGTGATATTAGTCGTGAACGTTATAACAGCTACCATAAAATCATTGAAAGCATGTCGGAAAATGTGGCAAATCGTCAATTTTCACGTAACAAGCCAAACTGATAATAAATACAAGCCTAAGCGAATTTTACTATTTTCTTGGGCTTATTTTTTATCTACAACGATTTAAATAAATACCGACAAACTTCACTTATCTACATGCCGCTATAACACCACAATAACTGACATTATTAAAATAGTTCGGTACTATTACAGGTTGACGTTATTCTTCCAAATAAGCAAAGAATAACTAACTTATTGATTAATTAATATTTACTGGAAGAATGATTGTGCTAGATAAGATTAAGATTGGCCTTCAATATTGTATGCCAAAGCATGCGTTAACCCGTTTAGTAGGTAAACTGGCGGCTCATGAAGGTGGAAAACTAACTACTACTATTATTCGTTGGTTCATTAAACAATATAACGTCAATATGGCAGAAGCACGGAATCCTGATCCTGCGGCCTATCCTACCTTTAATGCTTTTTTTGTACGTGAACTAGTAGAAGGCGCTCGCCCAATCAATAATGATCAACATATCATTAGTCATCCAGCTGATGCGTGTGTTAGCCAATTTGGTCCAATTAAAGCTGGACGTCTATTCCAAGCTAAAGGTCATTATTTTAATGCCTGTGAGTTATTAGGTGGCGATAGTGATTTAGCTGATGAGTTTATGGGTGGGGACTTTGCGACATTATACCTATCGCCAAGTGACTACCACCGCGTTCATATGCCATGTGATGGCGTCTTGCGCCAAATGATTTATGTGCCTGGTGATCTTTTCTCTGTAAACCCACTTACAGCAGAAAATGTACCTAACTTATTTGCACGTAATGAGCGTGTTGTATGTATCTTTGAAACTGAGTTTGGGCCATTAGCCCAAGTACTGGTTGGTGCAACAATTGTCGGCAGTATCGAAACAGTATGGGCAGGAACAGTAACGCCACCAACAGGTCCAGAAATCCGTCGCTGGAATTACTCGACGACTGGTGAAGATGCGATCAGCCTGAAGAAAGGTCAAGAGATGGGCCGTTTCAAGCTCGGTTCTACTGTGATTAACTTATTCCCTAAAAATAGCATTCGCTTTGTTGAAAACATGCAACCACGTCAAGTGACACGCATGGGACAACCTTATGCTGAAAGTTTAATTAAATAAAATCGTTTAATAATACTTACACGGGGCAGCAATTGCTCCGTGTTGCTAACGCCGAATTATAAACATATCGTCTTTTATCAACTCCCTGCTGGTATTAATTACAATCCCTTATCCCATTAGGTATTTCAGCAACCAATCTTTGTTATGCCTTAATCGTATTTTCCAATCACAAATCAAACGATTACTATGCTAACGTTAGCATTTTATCTCGCGTATCAAGTGCTATGATTAGGGCGGGATAATTATCACTCATAGGTAATCATAATGAAAAAAAATACAATATCAGTATTAGTACTCGCTTTAGCAAGTTGCTTTTCTCTTTCTGCGCACGCCAATGCGGCATGGGGATATGGCGATCAACAAGGTACTGAGCATTGGGTTGATAGTTACCCTGCTTGTGGCGGAGAAAATCAAAGCCCGATTGATATCGTGTCTCCTATTCAAGCGCAAACCCAACCATTACAAATAGATTATGATGGCAAAATCACTAGCCTCACTAATAACGGTCATACTATTTCAGTCAATGTTAGTGGTGATAATAAAGTCATTATCGATGGCGATACTTATACTCTTAAGCAATTCCATTTCCATACCCCGTCTGAAAACTATATTGATGGCAAGCAATACCCATTAGAAGCACATTTCGTTAACGTTGATGCAAGTGGCCATATTGCTGTGATTGCGGTGATGTTTGAAAATGGTCCGCGGGCAAATAATGAATTAACCACCTTATTAAAAAAGATTCCAACAAAAGGTGAAACAATTGATTTTAATGACGATTTAACCCCAAGCGCACTCCTGCCACGTGAACGTCAATATTTCCGTTACAATGGCTCATTAACCACTCCGCCATGTACAGAAGGTGTACGCTGGTATGTCATGCAAAGCCATCTGACTAGTTCAGCGGCTCAAATAGAGCAATTAAACCAAATGATGGGTGATAACAATCGTCCATTACAACCGTTAAATGCACGAATTGTGATTGATTAACCATAATTACAAATGATAATCAGTTGCATTAACAGGTGAGTCAGGCTACACTTTTTTCACGGTTTAAACGCCTTGAAATCCTACTTGCCGTTTAACTTAATCATGGCGCACAGCCACTATCATTTATGTTATCGCACGTTCCCTCCGTATGTGGTTACTGATATATCATCACTAACAACAACGGGTGCATAACCACTAGCTTGATAATAAAAAAGCACGGTCATTATAACCGTGCTTTTTTACAGCATAATACCGCGAAAAATCTTACGCTATTTCAATTGGAAAAGCGGTTACCTGATCAATATGATCGCGCTCTAATGCCAGCATAATCACGCGATCAATTCCTAATGCGACTCCAGCACAATCTGGAAATCCTGCCCGTAGTGCTTCAACAAGATGCATGTCGATAGGTTGTGGTTGTAACCCCATACTGATTCGCTTGTGGTTATCATCCTCAAAACGTTGTAATTGCTCGTCACCGTTAGCTAGTTCATGAAAGCCATTCGCAAGTTCAATCCCTTGAAAATACACTTCAAATCGCTCAGCAACACGTGGATCAGTTGGGTTTATTTGAGCCAGTGCTGCTTGTGACGCAGGAAAATCATACACAAACGCAGGCACTGTTTGACCAATTTTGGCTTCAACGCCGACACTAAACAGCAATTGCAATAAGGTGTCGCGATCTTGCTCTGGCTCGGCAATATCAGCCAATCCTAACCGAGCAGCAACCGCTTTTAAGTCGGTCATCGAACTTTCTAGTGGGCACACCGCTAACACATCAATAAAAGCTTGTTGATACGTCATTTTTTCAGCTGCACCACAACCTAAGACTTGCTGTAATAACGCATCCATTTCTGCCATTAGTTGATGATGATCAAACCCTGGTCGATACCATTCCAACATCGTAAACTCAGGGTTATGGTAACGTCCCGATTCTTCATTTCTAAATGATTTACAGATCTGATAAATAGCACCACTACCTGCAGCTAATAAACGCTTCATATGAAATTCAGGACTGGTCATTAAATATAATGTTTGTCCATTAGCATAGCCTGGGCCGACAAATTGGGTTTTGAACGCATGTAAATGCACATCCGTCACTGTTGCCTGGCTCATGGCTGGCGTATCCACTTCAATAACATCACGATCAGCAAAAAACTGACGAATTGTTGTAAGTAAAACAGCACGCTGTTTAAGTTGAGTAATATCAGCAGTAGGCTGCCAAGGCTGAGACATAACAGTTTCTTCTTACATGAAAGGAAATTAAGTCATCATTCTAGCAAAGCCATGCCTCTAACCAAATATTGAGCAGATTATATTTATGGTTTACCACTAATAATTATGAACAAAAATGAATGACATTAACAAAATAAACATTACCACCTCGGCATCAACATTAACACCAACAACAAACAAACCCACAAAAAATAACAACACCAAAAAAAACAGCTCAAAAAAGATTACATCCATTACTATTAAAATGCATCAAATGGCTTATTAAATCTTTAACAACAATGTGTTACAACTCACCCATGTAACACGAAATTAATAAGCCACAAACAACTCACCACAAACAAAACAACTAATTAACACCAACAAAACATGACAACTTGTGACAATAATCACAATTTCTGTAATCAGATTACATTTTTTGATTATTTCGTTAAAAAGACGCGTCTACATCATATTTTATCTTAATGAGGTTTCATAAAATACGCGCAGGATTTCAAGGATAGATGCGCACGACGCATCTTTTCATTTTTTTACCGTCTTACTTTCGGAGGATAGCTGTGAAGACTATTACCACAGATATCGCTGTAATTGGCGCGGGTGGTGCAGGCCTACGTTCTGCCATCGCTGCTGCAGAAGCAAACCCAGAACTAGAAATTGCACTTATTTCAAAAGTCTACCCAATGCGTTCGCACACCGTTGCAGCAGAAGGTGGATCAGCTGCCGTAATCAAAGACGAAGATAGCTTTGATAATCACTTCAACGATACTGTTGGTGGTGGTGACTGGCTATGTGAACAAGATGTGGTTGAATATTTCGTTGAGAACTCAACCCGTGAAATGATCCAAATGGAACAATGGGGTTGTCCATGGAGCCGTAAAGAAAACGGCGAAGTGAACGTACGTCGTTTTGGTGGTATGAAAGTTGAACGCACATGGTTTGCGGCAGATAAGACTGGCTTCCATATGCTACACACCCTATTCCAGACATCTATCAAATACCCACAAATCAAACGTTACGATGAATACTTCGTGGTTGATCTTTTAGTTGAGAATGGCGAAGTACAAGGTTTGATTGCTATTCACATGGCTGAAGGTGAACTGATTTGTATTAAAGCAAAATCAGTGATTCTAGCAACAGGTGGCGCGGGTCGCGTTTACCACTGTAATACTAACGGCGGCATTGTAACTGGCGATGGTATGGCAATGGCATTCCGTCATGGTATCCCATTACGTGACATGGAGTTTGTTCAATACCACCCTACGGGTTTACCAGGTACTGGTATTTTGATGACCGAAGGTTGTCGTGGTGAAGGCGGTATTATCGTCAATAAAAACGGTTACCGTTACCTACAAGATTATGGCATGGGCCCTGAGACACCAGTAGGCGAGCCAAAAAATAAATACATGGAACTGGGCCCACGTGACAAAGTTTCACAAGCGTTTTGGCATGAGCAGCAAAAAGGCAACACGATTCAACACCCACTAGGTGATGTAGTAATGCTTGATTTGCGTCACCTTGGTGAAGAGTACTTACATGAGCGTCTACCGTTCATCTGTGAGTTAGCAAAAGCATATGTAAACGTTGATCCAGCTAAAGAGCCAATTCCAATTCGCCCAACAGTACATTACACCATGGGTGGTATTGAAACTAACGGTCAATGTGAGACGCGTATTAAGGGTCTATTTGCTGTTGGTGAATGTGCTTCTGTTGGCCTACACGGTGCAAACCGTTTAGGTTCGAACTCACTGGCTGAATTTGTGGTATTTGGTCGTGTTGCGGGTGAACACGCAGTAAAACGTGCAGAAGCATTCCAAGGCTGGAACGACGCATCAATCAAGACTCAAATTGATGCAGTACAAGCGCGTATTGATGCCCTAATGGCACAAGAAGGCGACGAGAATTGGGCCCAAATCCGTACCGAAATGGGTCATACCATGGAAGCCGGTTGTGGTATCTATCGCCAGCAAGATTTGATGCAAGCGACAATTGATAAGCTTGCAGAACTAAAGCAACGTTTCAAACATATTAGTATTCAAGATAAAGGCAAAGTCTTTAACACTGATCTACTGTATGCGATTGAAGTTGGTTACGGTTTAGATGTTGCTGAAGCAATGGCGCACTCTGCAATTTTACGTACAGAATCTCGTGGTGCACACCAACGCCTAGATGATAACTGTACTGAACGTGATGATGTTAACTTCCTTAAGCACAGTTTGGCATTCTACAACGACGGTGCTGCACCACGCATCGATTATAGCGATGTAACTATTACTAAATCACAGCCAAAAGCACGTTTATACGGTGCTGCAGCTGAAGAAGCCGCTGCCGCGGAAGCTGCTGAAGTAAAACAAGAGGAAAAGGCATAATGTCAGACAATCGCATTCAAAAAGTTGAAATTCTGCGTTATGACCCAGCGACAGATGCAGAACCGTATTTACAAACATTTGAAGTACCGTTCAATGAAACCATGTCAGTACTTGATGCATTAGGTTACATCAAAGATCACCTTGATAAGCACCTAAGCTACCGCTGGTCTTGCCGTATGGCAATCTGTGGTTCATGCGGCATGATGGTCAATGGTGTGCCTAAGTTAGCTTGTAAGAGCTTCCTTCGTGATTACCCAAATGGCGTTAAAATTGAGCCACTAGCTAACTTTGCGATTGAAAAAGACTTAATTGTCGATATGACACCGTTCATTGAGCGTCTTGAAGCAATCAAGCCATACATTATCGGTAACGACCGTACACCAGAAGATGGTACTAACCTACAAACACCAGAGCAAATGGCAAAATACAAGCAATTTGCTGGCTGTATTAACTGTGGTCTTTGCTACGCAGCGTGTCCGCAATTTGGTTTAAACCCTGAATTTATCGGTCCTGCAGCACTAACACTGGCACACCGTTATAACCTTGATAGCCGCGATCATGGCCAACATGAACGTATGGCATTAATCAACAGTGAAAATGGTGCGTGGGGCTGTACGTTTGTGGGTTACTGCTCAGAAGTATGTCCAAAGAGCGTTGATCCAGCCGCAGCTGTAAACCAAGGCAAAGTGGAATCATCTAAAGATTTCGTTATTGCAATGTTGAAGCCTCAGGAGGCATAAGGATGAGCAACCGTAAACCTTACGTTCGTGAAATGACGCGTACATGGTGGAAAGACAGTTCTTTCTATCGTTTTTACATGCTGCGTGAAGCTACTGTATTACCGCTAATTTTCTTTACTATCTGCTTAACTTTTGGCTTAGGCTGTTTAGTAAAAGGTCCTGAAGCATGGCAAGGTTGGTTAGACTTTATGGCTAATCCAATTGTTATTATTCTAAATATTATTGCGTTAGCGGGTAGTTTATTCCATGCGCAAACTTTCTTTAGCATGATGCCGCAAGTGGTGCCAATTCGCATCAAAGGCAAGAAATTAGATAAGAAGATTATCGTTCTTGCACAGTGGGCAGTTGTTGCTGTTATCACTGCCATTGTTTTAGCGCTAGTTTAAGGAGCTGCTCGTGATTAATTTACATCCAAAACGTTCCGATGAGCCAGTATGGTGGAGTTTATTTGGTGCCGGCGGTACATGGTTTGCAATGATCTCTCCTGTTACTATTTTAGTATTAGGGATCATGGTACCACTGGGGATTATCAGCCCAGACGCCGTTAGCTATGAGCGTGCAGCAGATTTTGCGACGAGCTTTATTGGTGCCTTATTTGTGATTGCAACGTTATCACTCCCAATGTGGCATGGTATGCACCGTTTACATCACGGCATGCATGATCTTAAGTTCCACACCGGTGTTGCTGGCAAGATTGCTTGTTACGCTGCAGCGTTCTTGGTGACAGCATTATCAATTATCTTTGTGTTCATGATTTAATTTTCATGTAATCACAATCTAAACAAGCACCGCTCTCTTGCGGTGCTTTTTTTATGGCTGTCATTTTAATTTACAATCACTCATGACAAATTTCAGTCAACAAAAAAGGCCGCCTAAGCGACCTTTTTTAAAGCTCAATATGAAATTACTTCACACGGCTTACGTATTCACCAGAACGAGTATCAACTTTGATAACTTCGCCAATTGCGATGAATAAAGGAACACGTACTACAGCGCCTGTAGTTAGTGTTGCTGGCTTACCACCAGTACCTTGTGTATCGCCCTTAAGACCTGGATCTGTCTCTGTTACTTCAAGCTCAACAAAGTTTTGAGGTGTAACAACGATAGGGTTGCCGTTCCAAAGTGTTAGCGTACACGCATCGTTTTCTACTAACCATTTAGCATTATCACCAACAGCTTTAACGTCTGCTGCGATTTGCTCAAAGGTTTCATTATTCATGAAATGGTAGAATTCACCGTCGTTGTATAGGTAATCAAGTTCAGTATCGATTACGTCCGCAGCTTCAACTGATTCGCCTGATTTAAACGTTTTTTCAAGAACTTTACCTGAAATAAGTTTACGGATACGAACACGGTTGAACGCTTGACCTTTACCAGGTTTAACAAATTCGTTTTCGATAATGACACATGGTTCATTATCAAGCATAATTTTCATTCCGCTGCGGAATTCATTGGTGCTGAAAGACGCCATTCTAATCCTCTTAACATCTTCGAGTTGTATTTAATGTCGCATATCATACCCCGAAACGTGCCATCTGTTGAGCAAAACTGGCTGAATGATCTAGCTAATGCGATATCTGATCCGTTAAAGCTGCTTAATATGCTTAAAATTGATCCAACACCTTGGCAAAAAGGCCTCACCGCTAAAAAATTATTTGCGCTTCGTGTTCCTGTAAGTTTTGTCGAAAGAATGGAAGTTGGCAACCCATACGATCCATTGTTGCGCCAAGTCCTACCGCTAGAGCAAGAATTCGAGGTTCACCAAGGCTATTCAACCGATCCCCTTGATGAACAAGATAACCCTATTCCAGGGCTGTTACACAAATACCACAACCGCGTCTTAATGATCGTTAAAGGCGGTTGTGCAGTCAATTGCCGTTATTGTTTTCGACGCCATTTCCCTTATCAAAATAACAAAGGCAATAAAGCAGTATGGCAACAAAGCCTTGATTACATTGCGACCCAACCACAGATTAGCGAGGTTATTTTATCCGGTGGTGATCCTTTAATGGCAAAAGATCACGAGCTGGTATGGCTACTGGAACATATTGCTGCGATCCCTCACATTAAACGATTACGGATCCATAGCCGCTTACCGGTTGTAATTCCAAATCGTATTACACCAACGCTATGTGAATTATTTGCCAATAGTCGCTTACAAATTATCATGGTGACCCATATTAACCATGCTAATGAAATCAATGCCGCATTAACCACTGCGATGACTCAACTCAAGCTAGCTAAAGTCACAATATTAAACCAAAGCGTGCTCCTTAAAGGGGTTAATGACTCCGTCACAGCGCTTACAGAGCTCAGTGAGGCACTCTTTGATGCAGGAATCTTGCCTTATTACTTACACGTGCTTGATCACGTTCAAGGGGCGGCACATTTCTTTGTTGATGATCAACAAGCGCGCGCATTAATGGCTGGTGTCATTAATAATGTTTCAGGCTACCTTGTGCCAACATTAGCCCGTGAAATAGGTGGTAGAAGTAGCAAAACACCGCTTGATCTGCACCTTGAATAACGGTTATTGCTTTATTTTAGCGATTTCATCTCTTGCCGCTACACCACAACAACCTTACTGACTCGTCATCACGAGTCAGTAAGGCTCTGTTATAAAAACAAAAAAACACCACGTACAGCTTTCCCACCAAAAAACACCTAAAACATACACTTACTTTTAAGCCTACCATAGGCCAATCAACTACCACAACTAAGTCATTGTTTTAAAATAAGTTTACATCCCGTACAGCTTTTCATGCAATATAACCAACAAACTAATGGCACATGATGTTACTTTTAATTTATAGCAGTATTGTTGTTGCTCACCATTAAAAAAAATCATCGTGGCAGATCTCGATTTTTCTAACATTTACGTGCATAGTCGCGCCTCATACAGCAGTCCTTTTTCGTATCGGCGTTCGCCAAACATCACTACTGCTGCCAACTCGCTCCCTAACATGAGTACCGTAATGAAAATTGGCATTTTGTCACAGGACGCAAACTTATATTCAACCCGTCGCCTGCTTGAGGCTTGTCATCAACGAGGCCATGAAGCGGTTATTATCAATGCCCTTCGTTGTTACATGAATATAAACTCCGTACAACCTTCTATTCATTTTGAAGGTACTGATCTTATTGGCTTTGATGCCATCATTCCACGTATAGGATCAGACATTACTTTTTATGGTTGTGCCGTATTACGCCAATTTGAAATGATGAATGTGTTCTCTGTGAATCAATCTATTGCGATCTCACGCTCTCGCGACAAACTACGCTCATTACAGTTACTGAGCCGCGAAGGGGTTGGTATGCCAATAACTGGCTTTGCCAGTAAACCTGATGATGTGTTAGATCTGATTAAAATGGTCGGCGGTGCGCCATTGGTAATAAAGCTGTTAGAAGGCACGCAAGGTATTGGCGTTGTACTTGCAGAAACTCAAAAAGCAGCAGAAAGTGTTATCGAAGCATTTATGGGGCTTAAAGCTCATATCATGGTGCAAGAATATATAGAGGAAGCTGGCGGAGCTGATATACGTTGTTTTGTGATTGGTGATAAAGTTATCGCCTCAATGAAACGCCAAGCAGCAGAAGGGGAATTTCGCTCTAACTTACACCGCGGTGGTAGTGCTTCATTAATTCGTATTACACCAGAAGAGCGTAAAACAGCGATTGCTGCAGCCAAGGCAATGGGACTCAGTGTTGCTGGGGTTGATTTATTACGTTCTAAACGCGGACCACTGATCATGGAAGTAAACTCCTCTCCCGGTCTAGAAGGTATAGAAGCAGCAACAGGCAAAGATATCGCAGGCATGATCATTGATTATATTGAAAAAAATGCAGGCAAAAGCCATCGCCATCTAAAAAACCAATAAATTAACGTGATGCTATTGTTAACAAGCAGCCACATAAGGCTGCTTTTTTATTACTCGACCAATAACGCACACCTTTTTACGGTAAAAACAGCAAAAAGGTGCGCAAACCACCCAAATTATCGATAATGTAAAACACTAACCGTAACCAATTGATATTTAATAATAAATAATTGTACAGCTTTTTTAGCTTTTTCCATGACGAACTAAAGCTTTAGGTTTGCAGTATTACAAATACTCATAATTCGCCATTTTGTTTAAAAATATGCCTAACACTCCCTCAAAAGAGATGGTTATTGATAATAAATGTGAGCTTTAAAACACTCAGCCGTTAAGACATCGATTAATACTACCGACGAGCAGCAAATTACGCTAACGTATAAACATTATAATGATGACAAAACTTAACAAGGATTAGCAATGACTGATTTTAGCTATGCCGTTGAAATGATAGAAGACGATAAGCCATTTAGTATGGGTCAGGTAAATACTAACGAGATCCCTAGTGAAGCATTAACAACCTACACCCAGTTAATTTCACAGCTACTGCAACAACCGGAGCAAGGTAAACGTTATGCTGGATTTGGTTTTGAAGGCGCAGAAAAATTAGCATTCAGTGCATTACAAATTACTGAGCATGATCAAATTGGCGCAGGTATGGTGTATAACCCAGATGATAATGGCGATAACTTTGTCTTGATTGGACGGGTATTCTTTAGCATCAAAGAAAGTAAGGTTTCGTTCAATATGGAATCAAATGCTGATGATGTACTTGTGCAAGGTGAGGTTGATTTACGTGGCTATATTCAATCATTTATCATTTGTTTTATGGCTGCATGGGTAGAACTCAACCAACAACATCTGCCAACGAATAACTAATAACACCCCAATTCAAAGCCCTTAATGTCATAACATCAGGGCTTCATTTCCTTCCTACAACCAGTGCAGCTAATGATGTAAATTAAACCTTTTTGGTGTACAAACTAAAAATCAAAAAACACCCTCGCAAAAACCAACCTAACCCACTGATAAATAAAGACATTAACACCGTACAGCTTTTCGAGCTTTTTACCCCGCAAACTAAAGTTCACAATGAGCTTTTTGGCACCCTCGTAAAACGACTCTTTATATAATATATACTGATTGGTTTTTACTGATTATCTATGCAGCTATCAAATCAATTCTTCAACCACGTCATGAAGCAATAATTTAATGCTCTAGGGTTTATTGTTAATGATCTTAAGAATTCACTATCAACACAAAATAGCTGTACTAACAACTAAAAGTATAAAAACAACAAATTGTATTTTTTAGATAAAATTAATAAAAACAATCAAAAGAATTATTTGCCATCAAAATATATATTTAGCTGCTATTATATGAATAGTTTGTTATTTGCTGATTTTTCACAATAACGGCCGCTATTACGGTTTCGTTAACTATTTATTCTGCACTGAAATCGACAACTCATTTTGTTCAGCTTTTCATTGAATGTTCATAAAAAATGTGTACAAATTACCCATCATTATATAATTGCCGACATTGACATTTAAGTTATTGTTTTTATTGTAGTTTATTTACGTACAGCTTTTCGAGGAATAATCCATGTGAACTGTGCACATTGTTCGTGATAAAAATTTATACCGTTGCCGACATAGCGCAATTATCTTGAGGCAATAAAAAAGTCGAGCTATGCTCGACTTTTTATAACGATAAGTTTTATAACACAGAGAACTTAATCTCTAAGGTTATAAATGGGCTTACATCATACCGCCCATGCCACCCATACCGCCCATGCCACCCATATCAGGCATTGCAGGTGTATCAGATGCTTTATCAGTGATCATAGCTTCTGTTGTGATCATAAGACCTGCTACAGAGGCTGCAAACTGAAGTGCAGAACGGGTTACTTTGGTTGGATCAAGAATACCCATCTCAATCATATCGCCATATTCGCCAGTCGCTGCGTTGTAACCATAGTTAGCTTCGCCAGCGCGAACGTTATTAGCGACAACAGATTCTTCATCACCTGCGTTCTTAACGATTTGACGTAGTGGTGCTTCCATTGCACGAAGTGCTACACGAATACCCACATTTTGCTCTTCGTTATCACCAACAAGGTTAACAACTTTAGACGCTGCACGAATAAGTGCTACACCACCACCCGCTACAACACCTTCTTCAACCGCTGCACGAGTTGCATGTAATGCATCTTCTACGCGATCTTTCTTCTCTTTCATTTCAACTTCAGTTGCCGCACCAACCTTGATAACAGCTACGCCGCCAGCAAGTTTAGCAACACGCTCTTGAAGTTTTTCTTTGTCGTAGTCAGAGGTTGCATCTTCGATTTGTTGACGAATCTGTGCAACACGACCTTGAATCATAATTTCTTCACCAGCACCATCAATGATAGTAGTGGTTTCTTTGGTGATAGTTACACGCTTAGCTTGACCAAGATCTTCTAGTTGAACTTTCTCTAGTTCTAGACCAATCTCTTCAGAGATAACAGTACCTGATGTTAGTACCGCGATATCTTGTAGCATTGCTTTGCGACGATCACCAAAGCCAGGTGCTTTAACAGCAGCAACTTTAACGATACCACGCATGTTGTTCACAACTAATGTTGCTAGCGCTTCACCTTCAACATCTTCAGCAACAATAAGTAGTGGACGAGATGCTTTTGCTACGCCCTCTAGTGCAGGAAGAAGTTCACGGATATTTGAAACTTTCTTATCAACCAATAGGATAAATGGACTTTCTAGATCCACAGAACCCGCTTCTTGGTTATTAATGAAATATGGTGATAAGTAACCACGATCAAACTGCATACCTTCAACAACGTCTAATTCGTCTTGAAGTGCTTGACCTTCTTCAACCGTAATAACACCATCACGGCCTACTTTTTCCATTGCTTCTGCAATAAGATTACCAACAGTTGTGTCAGAGTTTGCAGAGATAGTACCAACCTGTGCGATAGCTTTTGTATCTGCACAAGGAACAGATAATGCTTTTAGTTCTTCTACCGCAGCAACAACAGCTTTGTCGATACCGCGCTTAAGATCCATTGGGTTCATACCAGCAGCAACGGCTTTTAGACCTTCAGCAATAATTGCTTGTGCAAGTACTGTTGCTGTTGTTGTACCGTCGCCCGCAGCGTCATTCGCTTGTGAAGCCACTTCTTTAACCATTTGTGCGCCCATGTTTTGGAACTTATCTTCAAGTTCAATTTCACGCGCTACAGAAACACCATCTTTAGTGATAGTTGGTGCACCAAATGATTTATCAAGTACAACATTACGGCCTTTAGGACCTAATGTTACTTTTACCGCATCAGCTAGAATATTTACGCCTTCTAGCATTTTAATTCGTGCGTCGTTACCAAACTTAACGTCTTTAGCAGCCATCTTAGGATTTCCTTTCTTAATTCTTAATTTAATGTGATCGGATTATTCAACGATTGCCATAATGTCATTTTCAGACATGATAAGAACTTCTTTACCGTCAATTTTTTCAGTTTTAGTGCCGTAACCTTCAGCAAAAATAACCACGTCGCCTACTTGTACATCAAGTGGTTGTACGGTGCCATTTTCTAGAATGCGACCTTTACCTACAGCAAGGATTTTACCGCGAGTAGATTTTTCAGCAGCTGAACCAGTTAACACGATGCCACCGGCAGACTTAGATTCAACTTCTTGGCGTTCAACGATAACTCGGTCGTGTAAAGGACGAATGTTCATTGGTCGTCTCTCCTGATAATTAAGGTAATGTCCATGATTTTAAGCCGACAAGCTTGTGCTTGTGTGACTTTCTATATCACTAAGATGTTGGGTCGAATTTCTAAATCCCAAGGTTTAGGCGGCTTTTTTTTGTTATTTATTTGAGAAATTTTGCCCGATCACACACTTTGCATTAGGGTATGCAGGCATCCTTTTTTTGAGACCACTATGGCAACACTACTCAAGTTAGATAAACATCGATTATTATCGGCCCCGATACCAGATGCCTTACGTCGTTTAACCGTGCCAATGGTGTTTGGTATGATCGCGATTTTAATGTTTAATTTAGTCGATACTTTCTTTATTTCACGCTTGGGCACTAACGCACTGGCAGCGGTCAGTTTTACCTTTCCTGTTACCTTTGGCTTGAACTGTATCACTATGGGTATGAACGTCGGTATCTCAACTAGTATTGGACGCATGCTAGGTCAAGGTGATAGCCACAGCGCGGCCCGTATTACTACCCATGGATTATTACTAAGCCTACTATTAATGATTATTGGATCGATCATTGGATTGCTCACCATTAAACCTTTATTTACCTTAATGGGTGCATCTGCGGAATTATTACCGATCATCGAGCAATATATGACAGTGTGGTATATCGCGATTCCATTACTGGTGATCCCAATGGCGGGTAATAGTGCTATTCGAGCAACTGGTGACGCTAAAAGCCCCGCCAAAATCATGGTCATCGCTGGCGTTATCAACGGCCTTTTAGATCCTTTATTAATTTTTGGCTATGGCCCTTTTCCTGCTTTAGGTGTTCAAGGCGCAGCTATTGCCAGTGGTATCAGTTGGGTATTTGCACTCACAGCTTCTGTGTATCTACTTAAGAAAAAAGAAAAATTATTGATTCTACCGCAATGGAAATTACTAAAAAAAGATTGGCAACAAATTTTGCATATTGGCGTTCCTGCTGGTTTATCGACGGCACTCAACCCATTATCGGGAGCGTTATTAATGGCACTATTGGCAAGTCAAAGCACGGCCTCAGTGGCGGCTTACGGTGCAGCAATGCGGGTCGAGTCATTATTAGTGATTGTGATGATGGCACTTGGATCAGCATTAATGCCATTTATGGCACAAAATTTAGGTGCACAAAAACCACAGCGGGCGTTTAGCGCACTTTTTACTGCCATGCATTTTGCTATTGGGTTTCAGTTGCTGGTTTTTATTGCGATGGTGCCATTAAGTATGCCATTAGCGGCTCTATTTTCTAAAGACAGCGTAGTTCAAAATCAACTGTGGCATTACTTATTAGTAGTACCTGCAAGCTATGGGCTGCAAGCGATTTGTATGCTGTTAATTAGCGCCCTTAATGCACTGCACAAAACCATTAATGCACTGTGCTGGAATCTACTGCGGCTATTTGTGTTATTACTACCCGCGGCATGGATCGGCAGTTATATTCATGGCACTGAAGGACTATTTATTGGCATTGCAGTTGCCAATATTATTAGTGGTATTGGGGCCTATTATTACGCGCGAAAACTACGTAAAGAGCAGCTATTTACACTCGATAGAATATGAATAGCATGAATAAAAAAAAGCAGCCATCGCTGCTTTTTTATTCATCATCCATAAACAGGATAAATGTTACAATTACGGTAATCGATGATTAGAATTGTTATTTTTATGCTCATCTGTACGCTCATATTCACCATCAAACACATCACCATTGGCGCCATGTTCTGAGTGACGATGCTGTGAAAAACCACCACCAAAATGACTAAAATTACTTTTTAGCGTCACTTTTTGCATTAATAATTGCGCTACTTTAGCTCGCGATGATGGTAATAATAATACCAATCCTAACGCATCAGTCATAAATCCTGGCGTTAACAACAATACTCCAGCAACGGCAAGTAGCATTCCTTCAACAATTTCTTGAGTTGGCATTTCGCCTTGTTGAAGCTTGTTTTGCACCGAGATCAAGGTTGCAATACCTTGGCTTCTCACTAATGATGCACCAATAACTGCAGTTAATAATACAATCGCAATCGTTGGCCACAAACCTAATAAGCCACCCACCTGAATGAATAAGCCAATTTCAACTATCGGCACCACAATAAACAATAACATTAACAGTGGAAACACAAACAACCCCTTTAATTAAATAGTTTCATGCTGATGCACAGTAGTGAACATTACCTGATTATAACGTCAATTACTCAGTACAAATTTTATTAGCTCTCTAAAAAGTGTTAACAAATAAGACAAGAGTGTAATTTGAATTTGATCCCAAAACCATTATTAGCACCACTACATTTCATTCACATTCTGTCATTTTTATTCATTTTACATGCAAAATAACGTGCTACTGTTAACAGAAAATGTGAAAGAGATCGCGTTTCCGTGCAAAGATTAACAAGCTCTCGTAAAAAGTGATCTGGGTTATGTTTTTAGCGGTTGAGGGGAGTATTATCGGCTGCAATTAAGGTGTCAGGTACGATCATCTAGCCACAACTTTGCGACAATGGATTATCGCTATAAATGTTGGCTTACTTATTGATTCTAATTATAAAGATTTGCAAAGGGCTATATTATGTCTCAGATGATTGATCTTGAAAAAAATAATGCAACACTGAATGTTGCAACACGTATCGAAGAAGATCTACTAGGTGAACGTCATGTTCCTGCGGATGCTTATTGGGGCATCCACACTCTACGTGCAATTGAAAACTTCAATATTTCAAATACAACAATTTCTGATGTTCCTGAATTTGTACGTGGTATGGTCTTTACCAAAAAAGCAGCAGCTATGGCTAACAAAGAGCTTGGTGCTATTCCTTCTGACATCGGTAATTACATTGTTCAAGCGTGTGATCTTATTCTTGAAAGCGGCCGTTGCATGGATCAATTCCCATCTGACGTTTTCCAAGGTGGTGCTGGCACATCTGTTAACATGAACACTAACGAAGTTATTGCTAACCTTGCACTTGAAATCATGGGTGAAGAAAAAGGTCGCTACGATATCGTTAACCCAAATGATCATGTAAACAAATCACAGTCAACTAACTGTGCTTATCCAACAGGTTTCCGCGTAGCGGTATACAACAGCATCATTAGCATGCTGGAAGCATTGGATTACTTAAAAACAGCATTTGATGTTAAAGCGACTGAATTTGCAAGCATTCTAAAAATGGGCCGTACTCAGCTTCAAGACGCAGTACCAATGACTGTTGGTCAAGAATTCCATGCCTATGGCGTACTGCTAAAAGAAGAAATTAAAAACCTTCAATACACAGCACAACTACTACTGGAAGTTAACCTTGGTGCGACAGCAATCGGTACTGGTCTGAACGCTGCAACAGGTTACCAACAATTATCTGTTCAACGTCTTGCTGAAATCACAGGTTTACCGGTTGTTGCTGCAGAAGATTTAATCGAAGCAACATCAGATTGTGGCGCTTATGTAATGGTTCACGGCGCACTAAAACGTACAGCTGTTAAATTATCTAAAATTTGTAACGACTTACGCTTACTTTCTTCAGGTCCACGTACAGGTCTAAACGAAATTAACCTACCTGAAATGCAAGCTGGCTCTTCTATTATGCCTGCGAAAGTAAACCCTGTTATCCCTGAAGTGGTTAACCAAGTTTGCTTTAAAGTCATCGGTAACGATACTACTATCACTTTTGCAGCAGAAGCAGGTCAATTACAGCTAAACGTAATGGAGCCAGTGATTGGCCAAGCTATTTTTGAATCAATCAGCCTTCTTAAAAATGCATGTATTAACCTACGTGAGAAGTGCATCGAAGGTATTACGGTTAACAAAGAAGTATGTGAAAGCTACGTATTTAACTCAATCGGTATCGTGACTTACTTAAACCCATTCATTGGCCACCACGAAGGTGACATTGTTGGTAAGATTTGTGCAGAAACAGGTAAGAGTGTCCGTGAAGTGGTACTTGAGCGTGGATTACTGACTGAAGAGCAATTAGATGATATCTTCTCCATCGAAAACCTAATGCATCCTCAATATAAAGCTAAGCGTTATAACTAAAAACGTTAGCATCTGAGAATACCAGCGGATTGTCATTTGATTATCCGCTTTTTTTTTGCGAACAAATCCTATTTTTTATTTTTATCATTAAACTTTTAGACAGGAAAAATTCTATGACTGGAATTGAACTCTTGGTCGTTCTGGGCTTTATTTATTTAGGCTCACGGATTGGCGGTATTGGTATCGGCTTCGCCGGTGGTGCAGGTGTATTAGTGTTATCACTGATCTTTGGTGTTCCTACCAGTGAATCATTGATCCCTATTGATGTTATTTTAATTATTATGTCGGTCATCACTGCTATTGCCGCAATGCAAGTTGCCGGTGGTATGGATTGGCTGGTAGAGCTTGCAGAAAACTTCCTTCGTAAACACCCTAAGCGTATTACCTTTTATGCGCCTATCGTCACCTATTTAATGACGGTATTAGCAGGTACAGGGCATACTGCGTTTTCAACCTTACCCGTTATTGCTGAAGTGGCTAAAGGTCAAGGCATTCGCCCTTCTCGCCCACTTTCCATTGCCGTTATTGCATCACAAATTGCCATAACTGCCTCACCTATTTCAGCGGCTGTAGTGTTCTTCTCAGGTATTCTTGAACCTGTTGGGGTTAGCTACATTACGCTGCTTGCTATTTGTATTCCAACTACATTTATTGCCTGCATGGTTGGTGCTTTTGTGGCTAACTTTATGGGTTGTGAGCTTAAAGATGATCCAGTTTACCAAGATCGTTTAGCCAAAGGTTTAGTCAATATTGAACAAACGGGTAAGCGCGATATTAAACCAACAGCGCGTAAAGCAACCTACATTTTCATTACTGCAATTGTACTGGTTGTTTGTTATGCCGCTGCGATTTCTCATTCTATTGGTTTAATCACCGATCCAACATTGGGTCGTAACGAAGCAATCATTGCTGTGATGCTTACCTCTGCGGCGGTAACAGTATGGATCACTAAAATTGATGCAGCTGAAATTCCATCAGCACCGACATTCCGCTCTGGTATGACTGCTTGTATTTGTGTACTTGGTGTTGCTTGGCTGGGTGCGACTTTCGTTAACGCCCACGTTGATGGTATTAAAGAGATTGCAGGTTCATTATTAAGTGGCCACCCTTGGATGCTAGCACTGATTTTATTCTTTGCTTCAATGCTACTTTACTCTCAAGGCGCGACGACAACAGCATTAATGCCAGCAGCATTAGCCATTGGTGTTGCACCGCTAACCATGGTGGCTTCTTTTGCTGCCGTTAGTGCACTGTTCGTGTTACCAACTTACCCAACATTATTAGCTGCGGTAGAAATGGATGACACCGGTTCAACCCGAATTGGTAACTGGGTCTTTAACCATCCATTCTTTATACCTGGTGTGGTTACCATTACCACTTCAGTCGCATTAGGCTTCTTGTTAGGTAGCTTTATTCTATAATTTATACATCCCTTAGTGTTCAAAAAGCTGCTTTCGAGCAGCTTTTTTTTATTGGTGATAAATCATTGCTAAGCTAAATATAGTCTTGTTTCTAAATCCACTCACAGCACACTTAACGACGGCAAGGATAGCAGTCATGATCAGGATAAACAAAAAACTATCATTTATCATTATATTTACAGCACTCATAATGATAGTAAGTGGTTACTTTTTATTTGCAAAAAAAACGCCAGCAGCACTTATATTTACCCCTATTAATTCAATTTCAGAATTACAACATGCCCTTCGTATCGCCGCGAAACAGCAACGTCCGGTGATACTGGATGTTTATGCTGCCTGGTGTTCGCCCTGTGTTGCCCTCTCGCAGCAGACCTTTCCAGAGGGTAAAGTTATTCTTCAACTCAATAACTTTACTCGTTTAAAAGCCAATGTAACGGCTAACTCCGCTGCTGATATTGCACTAATGCAACACCTTAATGTTATCGGTTTGCCAAGCTTATTATTTTGGGATCCTCAAGGCCACCCTTTGCCACAAGCAAAAATAAGTGGTTTTATCAATGCCGATAATTTTAGTGACCATTTACAACAACCAATGTTCTCTATTACACCATCGTCAACCTCACAAACTAATGCTAAATAACATATACAATTACATAACCACGATGACAACCGCGATCAAGATCCAATCTCTACAGTGACTAAATTGCACCTTAGTTAGTGAAATGTTAACGTCAAAAAATCAATCACGACAATAGGCATCACCATGGACGTTCACTACACCATTGTTATCGCCGATGATCATCCGCTGTTTCGCAATGCTCTGTTTCAATCAATTCATATGGCTATCAGCGGCGCAAATCTCCTTGAAGCAGATTCGCAAGATTCATTATTTGCTTTGCTTGATAAAAGTGGTGATATCGATTTATTACTCCTTGATCTCAAAATGCCTGGCTCCAATGGTATGTCAGGGCTGATTCAATTACGGCAGCAGTATCCAGAGTTAGCTATTGTCGTCATTTCAGCCAGCGAAGAAGACACTGTAGTTCAACAAGTTTATAGCCATGGCGCATTTGGATTCATTCCCAAATCCAGTGATATGCACGTCTTATTAAGCGCATTAAAACAAATCCTTAATGGTGAACCTTATTTTCCTACCACCATCAATCACAATCCACATAATCAACAATTAGCCACCAAAATCGCAGCATTAACACCGCAACAATATAAAGTGTTAACCATGTTGACCGAAGGCTTACTCAATAAACAAATCGCTTATGAACTCAATGTTTCTGAAGCAACAATCAAAGCACATATGACCGCTATTTTTCGAAAATTAGAAGTTAAAAACCGTACTCAAGCAGTAATATTATTACAACAGTTAGAAATTAATTAATCCACAACACTCCCTTAGACCTTAGCCTACCTCTTGCCTACGCCATAGCAGATATAACTCGATATAGATCTCAAAAACGCCTCATTAATAGGCGTTTTTGCGTTACTACGCTCGACGATTCACTACCCACAAGGGGCAGGAGAAGCACATCAGCATTAAACCAAAATTAGCATAGTAACCACCGATGACGCTCAATCAGAGCGTCATACTTCCATTACTTTATTGTAGTTAAACAGTGATTTAATATTGCGCGCAATTTAAGTGGTTTAACCGGCTTTCCTAAAAAGCTAAACCCATGTTGGCGCATCAGCGCTTGATGTTCTGTTAACCGATCCGCACTGATCACTACCCCTTTAAAATGCGTCCCTAATTGGTTTCGACACCATAATAAAATGTCCAACCCCGTTTGTTGTTTAGCAAGATGATAGTCACTTAATATCGCATCTGGCTGCCAGCCATCAGACAATTGTTGTAAGACTTGTGGTTTATTCTCTGCAATCCGCACCTCACAATGCCATTGCTCTAATAAAGTCGTCATTGCTACTAAAATATGTGCTTCATTATCAATACAAAGCACTTTTAATTCCGCTAATGACCCCCCACTCGTATTCGGTAATGGCGAGGTTTTTAACGCCAACATCGAAGGCGAACAACGTCCAACCGCTAATGAAAATACGGTGCCATGTTGAGGCCATGATCGCAATCCTAACGGATGATCTAAAACCCGTGAGATCCCTCGTGCAATTGCCAACCCTAAGCCTAATCCATGATCGGCTCCGGTTTGATCCATACGCGTAAATTCATCAAAAATATCCGCTTGTTTCTCAATAGGGATGCCAGGGCCATTATCCCAAACCTCGATAAATAGTCGATCACCACGACGGCGCACACCTAATAACACCCGTCCTTTGGGGTTATAGCGAAAAGCATTAGTTAAAAAGTTCTGCAATGCCCGTCGCAATAACTTACTGTCTGAAAGGATCACCACATCACTCATTACCACTTTAAAATCAATTTGCTGCTGCACAGCCAACACCCCAAATTCAGCTTGCAAAACGCTTAAAACATCACTTACTCGTAACGGCACAATATGTGCTGCCAACTTTCCGGCTTCTAAACGTGACACATCAAGTAAATCACCAATAAGATCCTCGGCAGCACTTAATGCACTGGTGATATGAGACGCTAAAAGCGCACTTTGCTGGCCCTCACTGACTTCTACTAATGATGATGAGAATAACCTTGCAGCATTAAGCGGTTGCATTAAATCATGGCTCACTGCTGCTAAAAATCGGCTTTTAGAACGCGCTTGTGATTCAGCTTGTTGCGTTGCGACGATCAATTGCTGATTAAGTTGCTCTAACTGTTGAGTTCGTTTTTTAACTCGCGCTTCTAGGTTTTCATTGGACTCTTTTAAAGCCGCTTCAGCTTGGCGAAAAACGGTAATATTACTAAAACTCATCACAAACCCACCACCAGGCATTGGGTTACCTTGAACCTCAATCACCTGACCATCTGCACGTACTCGTGATGAAGTGTGGGAAGTTCCTTGCTGTAGATGTTGTATCCGTTTAGCCACATGCTGCTCAGGATCGCCCTCACCGCATAATCCTTGCTGAGCGTTATAACGAATAACTTCAGCAATAGGGCGTCCAACTTGAATTAATCCAGCAGGAAAGGTAAATAATTCTAAATAACGTTGATTCCACGCCACCAGCCGCAATTGTTTATCAACCACCGCAATGCCTTGGCTAATATGTTCAATCGCTCCTTGTAATAAGCCGCGACTAAAATCAAACATCTCTGACGCTTCATCAACAATAGTTGCGACATCTTCTAATTGCATGTGTCGACCTTGCAATGCAGAAGTGAGTACTAACCTTGCTGAAGAGCTACCAAATACACCCGCTAATACTCGTTCAGTATGTAAAATCATCGCGGGAGACGCTTGCTGATGTGGTATTAACTGACATTGATGTTGAATCGAAAACTGTAAAAAAGCCTGTCGCACTCGCTGCTGACCGACAAATTTTGCTGCTAACATTTCTAATTCAACTACCGTTACCCGCGTTTGATATAACTGTTCATTTTCTGCTGTAACCAAAGGAATGCCAACAAAAGTGGCGGCTTGCATGCGTTCAGTCAACGAAGAGCGGGTTGCGAGTGACACGCCGATATATAAGCTTAAGTTAACCAATAAACTTAGTAACATTCCCCAGTCAGCACGGTTTAATTGTTCTAAAAATGTGTATTGTGGTGGAGTTAATATTTCAAAGATCACCTTGCTTATTACACTGCCAGTTAAAATATCAGCTTGGTTAAACATCACCAATAACCACACCGTGATGCCACCAAACAAGCCGCAATAAACACCTTTTTTATTACCACTGTGCCAATATAACCCACCTAATAAAGCAGGAGAAAACTGCGCGATGGCAGCAAAAGATAACAGCCCAATCCCAGATAGCGATTCGACATTAGCAACAACAATATAAACCCCCCAAGCTGCGACCAACAACCCGCCAATTAACACTCGCCGAATTGTCAGTAACAGCCCAGAGAAGGCATCAAAATGTCGATTAGCCACTTTTAAACGTCGCAGCAATAATGGTAATACCACATCGTTAGAAATCATACTGGCCAGTGCTACTGTTGACACAATAACCATTGCCATTGCTGCCGATGTTCCACCAATAAAAGCCAAGAGTGCTAATGGAGCGATACCTTGTTGTAATGGTAAATTAATCACATAACTTTCAGCAGGAAATCCCTCGAGCCATTGCTGACCCGCAACAGCTAACGGCACCACTAGGCAGGCCATTAACAATAAATATAACGGAAATACCCATCGCGCTCGATGTAAGTCACTGGGGTGATTATTCTCAACCACAATAGTATGAAATTGACGTGGCAAACATAAGATCGCGGCCATTGTCAGGAGCAGGTGGATACTAAAGCTACCGCCATTGAACGGCTTAGATGCAAGTGCTTGCAAACCTGAAACTGCCTGCTGTGGCTGTTCTTTTAGTAACATTAACGCAAAAAAACCAATCACTAAAAAAGCCACCAGCTTAACCACTGATTCAAAAGCAATCGCCATCATCATACCGCGGTGATGCTCGGTTGAATCAATATGACGCGTACCACAAAAGATCGTAAAAATGGCTAATCCACATGCTACCACCAAGGCAATATTGATCGAGCTAAGCCCAAACTGATGATGTAATTCAGGAGCAATATACTCCACCCCAATGGTTATTCCGCGAAGTTGCAATGCAATATAAGGCAGCACACCAACGACTGCGATTAAGGTAACACACACCGCTAACCCTGGTGATTTACCATAACGAGCAGCAATAAAATCGGCAATTGAAGTAATGTGTTCACGTTTGGCAATCACGATTAATCGTCCCCATATTCGCCATCCAAAAGTGAACATGATTATCGGAGCTAAATAGATTGGCAAAAACGACCAAACATTGGCACTGGCCTGACCGACGGTGCCGTAAAATGTCCACGAACTACAATAAACGGCAATTGATAAGCTATAAATCCATGATCTTTTTGACGCTAACCATTGTGGTTTTTTATCGCCATACCATGCAATCGCCACTAAAACTCCGATATAAACCACTAATGCAGTGATTACTAGCCAGCCCTGTGTCATCAACCATCCTTGTGATAAAGCCCTACCTCACTGTAACGGAGTTATTCACTTTGGCTCAATCGATGCTGATCACAAATATCAGGGTAATGTTAATGTTGTCGTTATTAATACTGCTGTTATTGATACAGTTGCTCTACAGGCTTGCATTGCGATCAAAAAAAGCGCCACCATCAATCGATTACTCGACAATAGAAGCGCTTCTCATAATTACGATTGTGGTTTATTTCAGCCTCAATTTACCAGTGGCGTTAATGCCTGAGGTTGCTTATGTGGTAAAGGAAGTCGAATAAAGAAAACCGGGATCGCCATTGCAGCCATCACCCAAAATACATTTGCACTCCAATCACCGTAAATCCAACCACTAATAGAGGTCAAAATTGCCATCACCGCCCCTAATGGAATTGCATTATATAACGACTGCAATGCAACCATGTGATTTGAAGGTGAACGCTCAATATAACGAATAGCGGCTAAATGGGCCGCAGCAAAAGTCACACTGTGTAATGACTGTACCGCAAACATTGTCCACTGATCGGTAATTGTGGCTGTTAAGCCCCAGCGTACCAATACGCCTACGGCTGCTAATCGGAACATATTGTTAATCGACCAATTGGCAAATAAGCGCTTACTTATAAGGAACATCCCTACTTCTGCAGCAACACTGAAACTCCATAAATAACCAATCACTGATTCATCAAAGCCGATTTTTTGCCAATAAATCGAACTGAAACCATAATAAGCTGCATGACTGCCCTGCAACAACGCAGTAATCAACATCAATTTAACTACAGAGCTATCACGCAAAATATGCATTAACGCAGGACGAGTCTGTTCATGACTATTAACATCAACGGGCATAACAATAGGATTACGTGCCGCCATTATTTGTGCAAAGCCTAAACCCGCTAACGCAACCCATGGAATAATATCTGCCCCGTAACGCTGGGCACATAAACCCACCACGGTAGAACCTGCAATAAAAGCAATCGAACCCCATAAACGAGTGCGACCATAATCTAAGTGGCCTTCTTTGGCATAATGATTAGTTATCGCATCTGAAATCGGCACAATCGGCCCAGCAGATAGGTTAAATAACACAGTAACTGCTGCTAAAGCCCAGAGATTACCGCCACAAACAATATAAATAATACATGCCACTAGCCCCAGTAAGGTAAAGCCACGCAGCGCTGGAATGAGATGTTCAACTTTATGGATTCGAGGCGTGATCACCAAATTGGCAATACAACGCACTGCAAAACCTAACCCTAATAACAAGCCGATATCAGAGTCATCAACCCCTATATGTTTAAACCAGATCGCCCAAAAGGGTAAATACACCCCGTAAGAAAAGAAAAATCCCAATAGATATTGGGATGTCCAGCCATAAGGCTTACTTTTAAACATAATAGATCTCAAAAATGTGGTAGATGAAAAACTAAGCTATTATGCCGTAAATCAACCACTCGATCGTAATGGTTAGGTCATCTTTAATCGCAAATACTCTACCTTTGCAGTCTAATTGCGAGCATTGTCACACTCCATTTCAGAGAGAAAGTGCGCGGTATAGTTAAGACAGTGCACAAAACAAAATGTAACATTGATGCAACATTAACAGTTCACCACTTTGCGCCTCTATCTCATCCTAAAGTCTAATTGTCGTCAGCCATATAATCGTTCACTTTAATGACTAATGCTGCCTAAGCCATTGTTTGTTAGTTATTACAAACATCAGCACCCACAAAGGGAACAACTCAAGGAGAACAGGGATGAGTGAGGTTCATATTTATCCGGTCGATAGTACCATTGCCAGTAATGCCCATATTAATGATGACCAGTATCGTGAAATGTACCAACAATCAACCATAAATCCTCAAGGTTTCTGGCGTCAACATGGGCAAATTCTTGATTGGATCACCCCTTATACCAAGGTTAAAAACACCTCATTTGATAGCGGACATGTCAGTATTAAGTGGTTTGAAGACGGTGAACTCAATGTCTCAGCAAATTGTATTGACCGCCACCTTGCAGATCGTGGCGATCAAGCAGCGATCATTTGGGAGGGAGATGATCCCAATGATGACGCAACCTTAACCTATAACGATCTTTATCAACAAGTGTGTCAATTTGCTAATGCGCTTAAAAGCCAAGGAGTACGTAAAGGAGATGTGGTATGTCTTTACATGCCAATGGTCGCGGAGGCTGCAATAGCAATGCTGGCATGTACTCGCATCGGTGCTGTACATACAATTGTGTTTGGTGGTTTCTCCCCTGAAGCCCTTGCAGGACGAATTATTGATTCTAACGCTAAAGTGGTGATCACAGCAGATGAAGGTGTTCGTGGTGGCCGTACCGTTCCTTTAAAACAAAACGTTGATGATGCGTTAGCTAATCCGCAAGTGACTAGTGTTGAAAAAGTGGTGGTATTTCAGCGTACAGGTGGCAATGTTGAATGGCACAGTGAACGTGATGTGTGGTGGCATCAATTAACCGCAGTCGCTTCTAACCATTGCACACCAGAGCCAATGAATGCAGAAGATCCACTGTTTATTCTCTACACATCTGGCTCTACAGGTAAGCCTAAGGGCGTCTTACATACCACCGGCGGTTATCTTGTTTATGCCGCAATGACTTTTAAATATGTATTTGATTATCAGGCGGGTGATGTCTATTGGTGTACAGCTGATGTCGGCTGGATCACAGGTCACAGCTATTTAGTCTACGGACCGTTAGCTAATGGCGCGACCACAGTACTCTTTGAAGGTGTACCTAACTATCCATCAACCAGCCGCATGAGTGAAGTGGTCGATAAGCACCAAGTTAATATCCTTTATACTGCACCAACCGCTATTCGTGCCTTAATGGCTAAAGGTGAAGAAGCTATTGCTGGTACTAACCGTTCATCATTACGAATCATGGGCTCAGTCGGTGAGCCAATTAACCCAGAAGCATGGCAATGGTACCACCGTACTATTGGTGATAGTCGCTGTCCAATCGTTGATACATGGTGGCAAACAGAAACCGGCGGTATTTTAATTACGCCACTACCAGGTGCGACAGCACTCAAACCCGGCTCTGCAACGCGACCATTTTTTGGCGTTCAACCAGCACTGGTTGATAATGTAGGTAATATCTTAGAAGGTGCAACTGACGGTAACTTAGTCATGACAGATTCATGGCCAGGTCAGATGCGTACCCTTTGGGGTGATCACGAACGTTTTGAGCAAACCTACTTCTCGACCTTTAAAGGCATGTATTTCACTGGTGATGGTGCTCGTCGTGATGAAGATGGTTACTACTGGATCACAGGTCGAGTCGATGACGTGTTAAATATTTCAGGTCACCGTATGGGAACAGCAGAAATTGAATCGGCACTGGTGGCTTTTGATAAAATAGCAGAAGCAGCAATTGTTGGTGTACCGCATGCGATTAAAGGCCAAGCTATTTATGCTTATATCACCCTTAATGATGGTGAGTACCCTAGCGCCGAGTTACATAAGCAGGTCAAAGATTGGGTACGTAAAGAAATAGGTCCGATTGCTACCCCTGATTTTCTTCACTGGACAAATGCACTACCTAAAACTCGTTCAGGCAAAATTATGCGACGTATTTTACGTAAAATTGCCACTGGCGATACTGAATCTCTTGGTGATACTTCAACGCTAGCCGATCCAAGTGTAGTTGAGAAACTAATTGCAGAAAAACAGCAATTACTTTAACTCTCACTTATAACTAAAAAATTAATTAACCTAACCTAAAAAGACCACTGTAGTGGTCTTTTTTTATCCAATTATTAATGCTAATTTAGAACTAATTCAGCTTAGGATAAGCTACTTAACACTAAGATGTCGCGTTAACCTGTTTAATATTGAACATATTTATTGAAATAGCATTATTAAATATGCCTTTAAAACATCTTTTTTAAGCGCAATTATCACTGCTTAGTAATAACCGTCAAAAAACTATATTTATTACTAAATTCTTGCACTTAGTTACGTTACATTGACGTAAGATGAACGTATTCACATCTACTAACATTCTTACAGCGGCTTACAGCTGTTCGCGCAAAATGTGGTGATTAGACCAGTATTTTGCTGCGATTTGCGTTGAATTCTCTATAATTGGTTCACAATTAATGTTTGGTAGTAAAAAAACGGACACATGGAAGTCAACTTGTAGATAATTACAGGTTGTTCGAGTTTCCCCTCATAAACAAGTGATGAGACGTCAAGATGCCGACCGTTAAACGAATTTTACTGATTAATGGACCTAACCTAAATTTACTGGGTTTGCGTGAGCCTGATCATTATGGCCAACAAACACTTACACAACTGGTTCAAAAATTAACGACTACAGCCGTCGATTTAGGGGTGGTATTAGAACATATTCAATCAAATGCGGAGCATGAGTTAATTGATGCAATTCACCAAGCCCATACTAAGGTGGATTTCATTATAATAAACCCAGCAGCCTTCACTCACACGAGTGTTGCTATTCGCGATGCCTTGCTTGGTGTTGCTATTCCGTTTATTGAAGTACATTTATCTAACGTTCACGCACGTGAACCTTTTCGTCATCACTCTTACTTATCGGATAAAGCGGTAGGAGTGATTTGTGGTCTAGGCCCTGACGGTTATGAATTCGCCCTACAGGCAGCGGTTAATCGCCTGCATGCAGATAGCTAACTGAACAATATATAAAGAGAAAAATAATGGACATTCGTAAAATTAAGAAGCTAATTGAACTGGTTGAAGAATCTGGTATTGCAGAGCTAGAAATTTCAGAAGGTGAAGAGTCAGTTCGAATCAGTCGTAATGTACCCGCAACAGCGATGCCACAACAATATGCTGCTGCTCCTATGATGGCACCTGTTCAAGCAGCACCGGCTCAAGCACCAGCAACAGAAGCAACATCATTCCAAGCACCAGAAGCACCTGTTGTTGCTGCTGGTCATCAAGTTCTTTCACCAATGGTAGGTACTTTCTACCGTGCGCCAAGCCCTGAAGCAAAGAACTTTGCTGAAGTAGGTCAGTCAGTCAACATTGGCGATACTCTATGTATCGTTGAAGCAATGAAAATGATGAACCAAATTCAAGCAGACAAAGCCGGTAAGATCGTTGCGATTCTTGCAGTTGATGGCGACGCAATTGAATTCGACCAACCGCTTGTAATCATCGAGTAATCGAGGCTCCTGGCTATGTTAGATAAATTAGTAATTGCGAACCGAGGTGAAATTGCACTTCGAATTCTTCGCGCATGTAAAGAATTAGGCATTAAAACGGTAGCTGTTCACTCAACAGCAGATCGCGATCTTAAGCACGTATTATTGGCTGATGAATCAGTCTGTATTGGTCCCGCGCGCGGTATCGATAGTTACCTTAATATTCCTCGTATCATCAGTGCAGCAGAGATCACTGGCGCTGTAGCGATTCACCCTGGCTACGGTTTCCTATCTGAAAATGCTGACTTTGCTGAGCAAGTAGAGCGTTCAGGCTTTATTTTTGTAGGCCCTAAAGCTGAAACAATTCGTCTAATGGGCGATAAAGTTTCTGCAATCAGTGCGATGAAAAAAGCTGGTGTTCCTTGTGTTCCTGGCTCTGATGGCCCACTTGATGACGATGAAGCAAAAAATAAATCTTTTGCTAAGCGTATCGGTTACCCAGTTATCATTAAAGCCTCTGGTGGCGGCGGTGGTCGTGGTATGCGTGTTGTTCGCTCAGAAAAAGAATTGACTGAAGCGATCGCGATGACTCGAGCAGAGGCAAAATCTTGCTTTGACAATGACATGGTTTACATGGAGAAATACCTTGAAAACCCACGTCACATCGAAGTACAAGTACTTGCTGATGGTCAAGGTGGTGCAATTCATTTAGGTGAGCGTGATTGTTCAATGCAACGTCGCCACCAAAAAGTAGTAGAAGAAGCGCCAGCACCTGGTATTACTGAAGAAATGCGTAAGTACATCGGTGAGCGTTGTACGCGTGCATGTTTAGAAATCAATTACCGTGGCGCAGGTACGTTTGAGTTCCTTTATGAAAACGGCGAATTCTACTTCATTGAAATGAACACCCGTATTCAGGTTGAGCACCCAGTAACAGAAATGGTTACTGGCGTTGACTTAATTAAAGAGCAATTACGTATTGCTGCAGGTCAACCATTATCATTTAGCCAAAAAGATATTCAAATTCGTGGCCACGCGGTTGAATGTCGTATTAATGCTGAAGATCCTGAGCGTTTCCTTCCGTGTCCAGGCACGATCACTCGTTTCCACTCACCAGGTGGTATGGGTATTCGCTGGGAGTCGCATATCTACACAGGCTACACTGTACCGCCTTACTATGATTCAATGATTGGTAAGTTGATTGCTTACGGTGAAAACCGTGATGTTGCCATCTCACGTATGCGTAATGCATTAAGTGAAATGATCATTGACGGTATTAAAACCAATATTCCGCTTCAGCAACAAATTATGGCTGATGAAAACTTCCAAAAAGGTGGTGCTAATATTCACTACCTTGAAAAGAAGCTTGGTTTACAGTAATAACGTATCTAACGTTAAAAAGGCTGCCTAAAGGTGGCCTTTTTTATTATTAGCGATAACAAATCTTATCTGAATACGAGACATGGCATAAACGTCTATCTTTTGCCACAATAGCCCTCTTTTTTAACCGCTATCAGTGATTTTCTCAATTCTCTGATAAGCCTCTGACCAATAACAACTGGAGAAACCGCATGAAAACGCTTTCTGCCCGCTACCGCCAAGCGCATAAAGAAGCGCGCTGGGCGATAGGACTCGCGTTAGCTTATTTTCTTTGGTGGTATGTTTCCGCCTATGGGTTTGCCCCCGCTATTAATGACCTCAGTATGCCAACCCTCTATTTTGGTTTCCCATTATGGTTTTTGCTGTCATGCATTATTGGCCCAATTGTTTTTACAATACTTTGCGCCCTTATGGTCAAATTTATTTACCACGATCTCCCTCTTGAAATAACAGACGATAAACCACATGAATAGCCAACTTATCATTCCTTTGGTGCTCTATTTAGCCGCCGTTTTTGGCGTTGCACTCTATACTCGCCGTTTTCAGGGTAAGGGTAATTTCTTAACTGAATACCTTGTCGGTGGTCGTAGTATGGGTGGCTTTGTACTCGCGATGACCCTTGCTGCGACTTATGCCAGTGCCAGCACCTTTATTGGTGGTCCTGGTGCTGCTTATAAGATGGGGTTGGGCTGGGTATTGCTCGCCATGATTCAACTACCTGCAGCATGGCTAACATTAGGTGTGCTTGGCAAAAAGTTTGCGATTGAGTCTCGGCGTCATAATGCATTAACCCTCAATGATATTTTATATGCTCGCTACCAACACAAAGGCGTGGTGATCTTTGCTTCTCTATCACTACTATTAGCCTTCTTTGGCACTATGGTGGTGCAATTTGTTGGCGGCGCACGGTTACTGCAAACCGTCACTGGACTGTCTTATACTCATGGACTGATGTTGTTTGCGATCACGGTCGGACTGTATACCACGATTGGTGGCTTTCGTGCGGTCGTTATGACCGATACCATTCAAGGGATCATGATGATCATCGGTACGATCGCTCTACTCGTTGGAATCGTACATACCGGCGGCAGTATTGGTGCGCTGGTGACCAAACTGCATGATATTGACCCGGCTTTGGTTTCACCCTATGGTCCCAACCACTTTTTAAGCCAACCTTTTATGCTCAGCTTTTGGATTCTGGTGTGTTTTGGCGTCATTGGTTTACCTCATGCTGCAGTACGCTGTATGTCATATAAAGACAGCCGTTCATTGCATAAAGGCATGGTCATTAGCACCATTATGGTGGCGCTATTGATGTTCGGAATGCATTTAGCGGGTGCATTAGGCCGTGCTATCGTGCCTGATATCGCCAGCCCTGACCAAATCATGCCAACCTTAATGGTGACAGTATTACCACCAGCAGTTGCCGGAATCTTCTTAGCTGGTCCAATGGCAGCCATCATGTCGACCATTGATTCCCAGTTAATTCAAGCATCTGCAACCTTACTCAAAGATTTATATATCAATTATATTAATCCTAAAATCGTTGAAGGTGACGCAGCTGAAACCAAGTTGCCTAAGCTATCACTATGGGTTACAGGTATTTTTTCAGCACTGGTGTTTGTTGCGGCAATGAACCCACCCAATATGATTATTTGGCTTAATTTATTAGCCTTTGGTAGCTTACAAGCAGTATTCCTATGGCCATTAGTGTTAGGGTTATATTGGAAAAAGGCCTCAGCAACAGGCGCATTTGCCTCGATGATTGTTGGCCTAACCACCTATTTAGGATTATCACTAGGTAAACCCGATATGGGCGGTATGCACGCGATAGTGCCGACATTAGTCATTGGTTTACTTGCCTTTATTATTGGTAGTTATGCGCGCCCTAACCAGCCAAAAATCGCTGTAGCTAACGAATAGTGACTTGTTAATTTCACCAGCATAACCAAGAGCGTGTCTAGCGATACGCTCTTTTTTTATCTATTGTTTAGCATCTGCTAATGGGGATTGGTGAAATTTCATGCTAAACTGCGCCCCCTATGTTCAAGTAGTCACAAAATAAGCGAATAAACCATGCCTTGGATTCAAATTAAACTGAACGCTACTGCAGAGAACGCAGAAGCAATTGGCGACATGCTAATGGAAGAGACTGGTGCTCTATCCGCCACTTTCCTTGACGCACAAGACACGCCAGTTTTCGAGCCTATGCCAGGTGAAACCCGTTTATGGGGTGATACTGACGTTATTGGTTTGTATGATGCTGAAGCCGACATGGATTTCGTGCTGAACATGCTTAAAAACAGTCCGCTAATTGCTGATGATTTTGCTTATAAAATCGAGCAATTAGAAGATAAAGACTGGGAACGTGAGTGGATGGATAACTTCCACCCAATGCGTTTTGGTCGCCGTTTATGGATCTGCCCAAGCTGGCGTGAAGCACCAGAACCTGATGCCGTTAATGTATTGCTAGACCCAGGTTTGGCATTTGGTACTGGTACGCACCCAACCACATCACTGTGTCTGGAGTGGCTAGACGGTCAAGATCTTAACGGTAAAACGATTATCGATTTTGGATGTGGTTCAGGTATTTTAGCCATTGCTGCACTTAAATTAGGCGCAGCAAAAGTAATTGGTATTGATATCGATCCACAGGCTATTTTAGCTTCTCGTGATAATGCTAAGCGCAATGGCGTTTCAGACAATCTCGAGCTATATCTACCCCAAGATCAGCCACAAGGCATTCAAGCTGACGTGGTTGTTGCTAACATTCTAGCCGGCCCACTGCGTGAATTATCACCAGTGATTAAAAGTCTGGTAAAAAATGGAGGTGATCTTGCAATCTCTGGTGTACTTGAAAGCCAAGCAGAAGATGTTGCAACTTACTACAGCGATGAAATCACATTAGATCCAGTAATGGCACGCGAAGAGTGGTGTCGTATCTCGGGTCATAAAGCATAAAATTTACGGTAATTGGTTGCTGCTGTTGATTATTTTTAATTAATTTAATAGGTCAATTGATTGAAAATCATGCTGTTTTGACAAACAAAATCATCATGCTCAATTATTGGCCTTTTCAGCAGCGTAAAAAATGCGTAAAATGCGCGCCCTTACTGGCACAGTCAGGTAGAGACATTTTGCATATCGGTCCATATCAACTTAAAAACCAACTGATAGTCGCGCCAATGGCGGGTGTGACCGATCGGCCATTTCGTGAATTATGCCTTCGCTACGGCGCAGGCATGGCTGTTAGCGAGATGATGTCGTCAAATCCAGATCTCTGGAAGACGTCTAAATCGCTCAATCGCATGGTTCACGAAGGTGAATCAGGGATTCGTTCGGTTCAGATAGCAGGTGCTGATCCAAAATTGATGGCCGAAGCGGCGCAATTCAGTGTTGAAAACGGTGCGCAAATCATCGATATCAACATGGGATGCCCAGCTAAGAAAGTAAATAAACGATTAGCCGGTTCTGCGCTATTGCAGTATCCCAACCTGATCGAAGAAATTCTTCGTACAGTGGTGGACGCAGTAGATGTGCCTGTTACGCTTAAAACCCGTACAGGCTGGGATCTGGACAACAGGAATTGTGTCAACATAGCCAAACTCGCCGAACAATGTGGCATACAGGCCCTCGCCCTCCATGGACGTACAAAGGCTTGCATGTACAAAGGTGAAGCGGAATATGACTACATTAGAGCGGTGAAACAAGCCATCTCAATCCCAGTTATCGCTAACGGTGATATCGATAGCCCGGAGAAAGCACGCTTTGTATTGGATTACACCGGTGCCGACGCTCTAATGATTGGCCGACCTGCACAAGGAAAGCCGTGGATTTTTAGAGAAATCCACCATTACTTAACAACCGGTGAACACCTCGCTGCACCGTCAATTGACGAAATCAGTGAAATTATGTTGGGACATGTTAAGGCACTTCACCAATTTTATGGTGATTACCTAGGATTACGCATTGCACGTAAACACGTGTCTTGGTATTTGAAAGAACATGCACCAGCTGGTGATTTCCGCCGGACCTTCAACGCACTCGAGGATGCTCAACAGCAAATCGATGCGCTGCAAGGCTACTTCGAAAACGTTGCATAAATACTAGAAGAGCTTACAGAATTATGTTCGAACAAAATCTGACTTCCGAAGCGTTAACAGTAACAACTGTAACTTCACAAGACCAAATCACACAGAAACCATTACGTGATTCAGTGAAGGCATCCCTTAAAAACTACCTTGCTCAATTAAATGGTCAGGAAGTCGACGATCTGTACGAGCTTGTGCTTGCAGAAGTTGAACAACCACTACTAGACACTATCATGCAGTACACTCGCGGTAACCAAACTCGCGCTGCAACCATGATGGGTATCAACCGTGGTACGCTACGTAAGAAGCTAAAGAAATACGGCATGAACTAAACCATATTGGTTTAATGATTGTAAAAAAGCCCATTTCATCATCACGATGAAATGGGCTTTTTCATTATTAAAACAACAAATACATTAATCATGTGCAGTATTAGATTTATTTAAAAAGTCATATTTAAACCATTTATGTACTTGCTCACATTGACGACATTGAATAATACGTCGAATAAAGATCCGTTGATAAAATTTACGATGTACCCGCTCAACATCATATGATTGGCAATAATTACATTGATTCATATCTGATCTCTTCCCAGAATAATACCCAACAGGTAGCATACATGAATAAGATCAACATAAAACCAGAACTATAAATAAAACACACCTAAATGATATTAATGATTTCATTATCTCATAAAGCCTATTTACCCAAAGAAAATAGACAGTTAATTATTACTAAATAATGATTTCAATCACCATCACAGTTCAATACTAAAGAATATATTTACGGCTTGAAGTACATCAGAACAATTAACGTTCTGATTTATTTAAAAACGTATACTTAAAATGTTTATGTATATGACCGCATTCGTTACAGATCTTTACTCGTTTAATCAATAAACGTTGGTAAAACTTTCGATGTATTCGTTCAACATCATAAGATTGACAATTATCGCACCTAGGCATGTGGCAAATTCTCTATTGAGTTAACAATGCACTAATCATACCTAAGTAACAATAACATAACAAAATACTCTAAAGGGATGCCTGGCCTGCTATCTTAATAAATAGCATTAATTCCACTATCTATTATTCACTACTATCAATTAATCGATGTAATGCCGCTATCAATGCCGCAACACCAATCTCAATCTTACTGCGTGGACAGCCTACATTTAAGCGCACATAACCACCCCCCTCAACACCATATGTGTCTCCACGCATGATAGCGACGTGATAATCATTAATTAATAATTGCTGTAATGCATCCATATCAATCTGAAGTGGAGTTAAATCAATCCAAGCTAAATAAGTTCCTTGCGGTACTTGGTAATTGAGTGCAGGAAAAGCCTGATTTAATTGTTCAGCCACATACGCTAAATTGCCATGCAGATAATCCTTAAGGCTCACCAGCCACGGTTCACCGTCATTGTAAGCTGCAATATGACCAATAACGCCAAGAATAGAAGGTGATGATAGCCCATGAGCAGCTTTAAGTTGGGTTAAATACTCTTGCTGAGTACATTGATCAGCAATCACTGCATACGCGCCTGTCAATGCGGGAATATTAAAAGATTTAGACGCTGAAGAAACTAAAGCCCATTGCTGATCAACGGCAATTTGTGACCATGGAATATAATCACTAAAGGCAATGTCCATATGAATATCATCAGAAATTACCTTCACACCATATTGGTGACAAATTTGTACCATACGCTCGAGTTCATCACGCGTCCATACTCGTCCAGTTGGGTTTTGAGGACTACATAATAACAACACCTTACATTCAGATCGTGCTGCTTGTGCCTCAAACTGTGGCCAATCAATCTCATAGCTACCAGCTTTCGTTTTCAATAATGGGCTGGTTAACAACTGACGCTGATTAGCACTGAGCATATTGGCAAACGCATCATAAGCTGGCGTATGAACCAATACGCCATCACCCACTTCAGTCCATAACTGCACCAACTGCGAAATGATATAAATCACAGACGGTCCATAAACAATACTATTAGGATCAATATTGCTGTGATAGCGACGTAGGAACCAACCACTAATGGCATCTTTAAAATCCGCATGGTTCCATCGACTATAACCAAACACCGCATGATCTAATCGTGTTGAGAGTGCTTGTTGAATACAAGGGGCTACTGCAAAATCCATATCTGAAATCGTAAACGGTAATAAATCATCACTGCCAAACCGATCTGCAACATAATCCCATTGAGTACAATAAGTGCCATAACGGTTAACAGGCGTAGAAAAATCAAACATAACAACCTCGAAAACAACCAAGTCAAAACAATATAAACATCAAAAAAAAGCGGAGCCGTAAGCTCCGCCCATTTTATTATGCGCTAGCGGGTAGCAACCCTTGAATTTCGTTTTTCACCATATGGACTTGAGGTCCAATCACCACTTGCAGATTATGATCATCAAGTTTCACCACCCCTAAAGCACCATTGGCTTTTAATACCGCATCATTAACTAGGCTCATATCATTAACTGACAAACGTAAACGGGTAATACAGTTATCAAGTGACACTAAATTATCCGCACCACCTAATGCCGCTAAAATAATATCACCTTTATAACCCGTCGTTTTTTCACCTGTAACCGCAAACGCCAGTGCATCTTTAGTTTCAATCTCACGGCCTGGGGTTTTAAGATTAAAACGAGTGATTGCAAACCGGAACACGCTGTAATAAACCACAAACCAAATTGCAGCAACCATGGGTACTAAATACCATTTTGTTGCCGTACCTTGTAGCACACCAAAAATTAAGAAGTCGATAATGTTGCCGTCAGTATTACCAATCGTCACGCCCAATAACCCCATCACCATAAAGCCAAGGCCAGTTAAAATGGCATGCACAACATATAGCGCAGGTGCAACAAACAAGAACAAGAACTCTAACGGCTCGGTAATGCCACCGATAATACAAGCGATCACGCCTGATAATAATAACGCTTTCACTTTGCCACGATTTTCAACACGTGCACAATGGTACATCGCCAGCGCTGCGCCTGGTAAACCACCTAAGAACACTGGCATTTTACCTTGAGATAAAAAGGCAGTTGCAGAGCCAGAGAAGCCTTGAGATGTTGGACAAGCCAACTCAGAATAGAAAATATTCAGTGCGCCACTGACTGTTTTCCCACACACTTCTAACGAACCACCGGCCTCAGTAAAACGTACCAAAGCAACTAAAACGTGATGTAAGCCAAACGGTAATAATAAGCGCTCACCAGTACCAAATAAGAATGGGCCAAACGGACCAGCATGAGAGATTAAGTTACCAATTCCAGCAATACCCATCGCAAAATAAGGCCATACTAGTGGTACGATCAAACCAACCACACCCAAAACTAAGGTTGAAATAATCGGCACAAAACGCGCACCACCAAAGAAAGCTAACGCATCCGGCATCTTATAGGTATAAAAACGTGCATGCAGTTTAGCGACAATAATACCGACAATTACCGCGCCCAAAATACCAGTATCAATCGATTCGACCCCAAGGATTAATTTAACCCCATAAGCCTTCTCTTCGGTTGGGTTACCAATCACCCCTGCAACGGTTAGATAAAAATTGATCGAGAGATTTAAAGCGGAATAACCAACAAAACCTGCAAACGCTGCCACCCCTTTTTCTTCACGCGCTAATCCTAATGGAATCGCAACAGCAAACATTATTGGCAGATAAATAAAGGCAACTAAACCAATTTTAGTCATCCACATAAACAGCAATTGCAACAAGGTGTTATCTAAAAATGGCATGCTTTCTTTTACTGCGGCACTCGATAATGAACTACCGATCCCCAATAAAATGCCCGAGAACGCCAACAATGCGACCGGCAGCATAAAGGTTTTGCCTAAACTTTGGAAAAATTCCCACAGGGTCGTCTTAGGTGCGGATTTTGGTGCAGATTTAGCCATAATGAGTCACTCACTAACGAGACATTCAACGTCGATAATAAAGAGGTAAATCGTTTTAGCTCTTTATTGAAAAAAAACGTCGACAAAGATGAGCTCAAGACTTCTGCCAACGCTTTTGATAAATTACGCAGCAAATGATAAAACGTTTTACCCAACTTTATCGCTAGCAAGATCACGGAAATATAGTGTGCTAGCACCCATTTCCAAATTTGTGATGCTGTTAGAATAATTGCAATCAGCATAACGTTTTTAAATGCAAATCAATGAATAGGACCCATCTTCTATGGCGACTAAGACACCCAAAATAAAAATAACTGATGTCGCAGCCTATGCTGATGTATCTGTCTCTACTGTCTCGTTAGTGCTCAGTAACAAAGGCCGTATATCTACCGCAACCATTGATAAAGTAAACCAAGCGGTTACTGCATTGGGCTATGTTCGTAATACCGCCGCTGCCAATTTACGTACTTCCCATTCAAACTTAATTGGCTTGGTATTAACGGATATTACCGATCCCTTTTATACTGAAATTACCGCTGGTATCAGCGAACAGCTAGAGCAACAAGGCTATTTATTATTTTTGGCTCAATCTAATCACAACCCACACAAATTAATCCAATGTGTACAATCAATGATTCAACAAGGTGTTGCAGGCCTCGCCTTTAGTCCCGAAAGAGAAGCCACTGCAACAGTGATTGCAATGGCACAGCAAGCAGGTATCCCTGCTGTTTGTTTGGCACGAGCGACGGTGAATAATGAGGTAGATTATATCGGCCCAGATAACCACCAAGCAGCGGTAGTGGCGAGTAAATATCTGATTGAACAAGGCCATCGCCATATTGCCTACGTCGGTGGTTCCGGTGAATCTTTAACTCGCGCAGAACGGCTTGGCGGCTTTGGTAGCACCCTGATGCAATACGGATTACCGTTTAAAAATGAATGGATAGTAGAAGGTGATAATAACCAAATCCATGCTGCAGCAACGGTACAGCAACTGTTGACCCAACACCCTAAGATAACCGCGATTCTGTGCCATAACCCAACCATTGCACTTGGAGCGATATACGGTGTTAAACGCAGCGGAAAAAGTGTGGGTAAAGATAATTATATTGATCAGCAAGTGGCGATTATTAGCTTTGATGATATTACTGAAGCCACATTGAGCCAACCGTCACTGACCGTTGTCAGCTCACCAATCAGAGAAATCGGCCAACAAGCAGGCCAGCGTTTACTTGCTCGAATGAAAAGTGATGATGGCATAACTCAACGTTTAATACTTGCACCACAGCTTATTTGTCGCGACTCTGCTTAAATGCACTCCATAAAAAAAGCTTCGTCAATAACGAAGCTTTTTTTACAAACAAATCTGCTCGAGGTGGCTTATAAGTAGTCACATAAGTAAGCAGTCGTCTTGGTCACTTTAACGTGGAATGCACTATCGCCAGGGACTTCAAAATCATCACCTGCACCATAGGTTTCCCAATCAACATGGCCCGGTAATTTTACGGTAAGTTCGCCTTTCACTACCGTCATACGCTCAGGGGCAGCTGTCGAAAAAGTATATTCACCCGCAACCATTACACCAACACTGGCATGATCACCTGCAGATTCAAAGCCAACTGATTTTACTTGGCCATCAAAATATTCATTCACTTTTAACATTGAATTTCCTTATTGCTAAACGGGTAAAGCAAATTTTCGAAGCCCTGAAACTATCACAAATTTAAATGAACCCCTAACGAAAAATACTCGTCAAAAATATGACGAACTAACCTGATTTTGACTTGGATCAGCACTAAAAAACGCTACACTAGCAATCATTATTATTTATGGAGTTATTTACATTGAAAAAAATCACTATCGCTGCCATGGTTTTTAGCATTGTTGCTGTTGCCGGATGTTCAACTCAAAACAAACAAGACATGAAACAAGGTTTAACTGAAGTTGGTCATGCAACACGTGATGCAACCAAAGCAACTGGTCATTTCTTTCGTGATACCACTAAAGATGTGATTGAAAATGTTAAACAAGCGACCAGTGATTAATGATCACAATGGCATTGTCCTGAACTACACGGCTCTGGTGTTACTGCGGGGTTGGTCATATCATCACTGTCATTTAATGCCCCCAAAATCGAGCAATGACTGGCATCATCATTACGATGACCACAACAGGCATCATTGATTTTTTTTAATGCACCTCGAATCCGCTGTAGTTCAGCGATTTTACTATCAACTTCATTCAATTTAGCTTGAGTGATTGCTTTTACTTCAGCACAACTGTGCTGACTAGCTTCAAGTCGAATATCAAGCAATTCACAAATTTCACCTAGACTTAAACCTATCGCTTTCGCCCGTAAAATAAATTTAACCCGTGATAAATTACCTTCGCTATAGAGGCGATAACCACTGTCACTGCGACCTGCTGGCTCAATCAAACCATTCTTTTCATAAAAACGTAATGTGTCACTACTGACATTACATAATTTTGCTAACTGTCCAATTAAGTACATTCTTACGCCCTTTCACTTGCTCGATATATCAGTGATCACCCTCAAATAGCAAACGTTTGCGCAATGTAAATATTCATGTAGAATAGGCATCAGATTGATACATATCGTTCACTAATTCTTGGCTTTGCTCGATTTTAGCCGAGGATATTTCCCAACGCCAATCTAATCCCACATAGATTGGCGTTGGAAAATATCCTATTCACTGTGTATTAGAGAGATGGTAGCAATGGAAAACGTTCGTCCTATTCGCCGCGCGCTGCTAAGCGTATCAGACAAAACAGGTATTGTTGAATTCGCTCATGCCCTTGCCAATCGCGGCGTAGAAATTTTATCTACAGGTGGTACCGCGCGTTTACTTGCAGAGCAGAACATTCAAGTCACTGAAGTTTCCGACTACACCGGTTTTCCAGAAATGATGGATGGCCGCGTAAAAACCCTTCACCCTAAAGTACATGGTGGTGTTTTAGGCCGCCGCGGCATCGATGATGCAGTGATGGCACAACACGGTATTAATCCTATTGATATGGTAGTAGTTAATCTCTACCCATTCGCTGCAACCGTTGCGAATCCAAACTGTAGTTTAGAAGATGCAGTCGAAAATATTGATATCGGCGGACCGACTATGGTGCGCTCAGCCGCTAAAAACCACAAAGACGTAACGATTGTGGTTAATGCTAACGATTATGATCGCGTCCTTACTGAAATGAGCGCCAATGATGGCTCATTAACCCATGCAACGCGTTTTGATCTTGCTATTTCGGCTTTTGAGCATACTGCTGCTTACGACGGTATGATTGCCAACTACTTCGGTACTATGGTGCCTTCTTACGGCGACAATAAAGAAGGTGATCAAGAATCAAAATTCCCACGAACCTTCAATCAACAGTTCGAGAAAAAGCAAGACATGCGCTACGGTGAAAACAGTCACCAGGCAGCGGCATTCTATGTTGAAGCCAACCCACAAGAAGCGTCTGTGGCAACCGCGACTCAACTGCAAGGCAAAGCACTGTCTTACAACAACATCGCTGATACCGATGCTGCACTTGAATGCGTCAAAGAGTTTGACCTTCCAGCTTGTGTGATTGTCAAACATGCTAATCCATGTGGTGTTGCACTTGGTGATAATCTGCTTGAAGCTTACGATCGCGCTTATAAAACCGATCCTACTTCAGCCTTTGGCGGCATTATTGCTTTTAACCGTGAACTTGATGCAGCAACCGCCCAAGCTATCGTTGATCGCCAATTTGTTGAAGTGATCATTGCGCCTAAAGTCTCACCACAAGCAACAGCTATCATCGCAGCCAAGAAAAACTTACGCCTGCTTGAGTGTGGCGAATGGTCGACTAAAACCACAGGTTTTGATGTTAAACGTGTCAATGGTGGGCTATTGGTTCAAGATCGTGACCAAGGCATGGTATCGGTTGATGATCTCACTGTGGTATCAAAGCGCCAACCAACAGCTGACGAATTACGTGATGCACTATTTTGTTGGAAAGTAGCGAAATACGTCAAATCGAACGCGATTGTTTACGCTAAAGGCAATATGACTATTGGTGTCGGTGCCGGTCAAATGAGCCGAGTTTATTCTGCCAAAATTGCGGGTATTAAAGCTGCTGACGAAAACCTAGAAGTAGCAGGTAGCGTTATGGCCTCTGATGCGTTCTTCCCATTCCGTGATGGTATTGATGCTGCAGCAGAAGCCGGCATTACTTGTGTTATTCAACCAGGCGGTTCAATGCGTGACGATGAAGTTATTGCGGCGGCTGATGAGCATGGCATGGCGATGGTATTTACCGGTATGCGTCATTTCCGCCACTAAGTTGTTATTACTTTAGTGATCAAGCAATGTCGATTTAGTCTCTGCTCTTTAGTGTAAAGAGTAGAGATTTTTAAGTATTTAGCGTAAAGCAATAAGGATTAACAATGAAAGTACTGATCATTGGTAACGGTGGCCGTGAACACGCATTAGGTTGGAAAGCGGCACAAAACCCACAAGTCGAAACGGTTTTCATCGCGCCCGGTAATGCAGGCACGGCACTTGAACCAAAATTAGAAAATGTCGATATCAGTGTTGAAGATATTGCATCTTTAGTCTCATTTGCACAGAACAATCATATTGAACTGACCATTGTTGGCCCAGAAGTACCTTTAGTGATTGGCGTTGTTGATGCGTTTCGTGCTGCTGGATTAGCCATTTTTGGCCCAACTCAAGCCGCAGCTCAGCTTGAAGGTTCTAAAGCTTTTACCAAAGACTTTTTAGCGCGCCACAATATTCCAACCGCTGAATACCAAAATTTTACTGAAATCGAACCCGCTCTTGCTTACTTAAAGCAAAAAGGCGCACCGATTGTTGTCAAAGCCGACGGCTTAGCGGCAGGAAAAGGCGTAATTGTTGCGATGACAGCACAAGAAGCCGAAGATGCCGTGCGCGATATGCTCGCTGGTAATGCATTTGGTGAAGCGGGTCACCGTGTGGTTATCGAAGAGTTCTTAGACGGTGAAGAAGCAAGTTTCATCGTAATGGTTGATGGTAAGAATGTCTTACCAATGGCCACCAGCCAAGATCATAAACGCGTCGGTAATGGTGATACGGGTCTTAATACTGGCGGTATGGGTGCATATTCACCTGCGCCAGTCGTCACCCAAGACATTCACGATCGCGTAATGAAAGAAGTGATCTACCCAACCGTTGAAGGCATGGCTGCAGAAGGCGCACCGTATACCGGATTTCTCTATGCAGGCTTAATGGTAATGGCTGACGGCACCCCTAAAGTGATTGAATATAACTGCCGCTTTGGTGATCCAGAAACACAACCGATCATGCTACGGATGCAATCTGATTTAGTGGAGCTGTGTTTAGCTGCAATTGATGAGAAATTAGATAGTGTCGAATCTAAATGGGATCCACGGGCGGCTATCGGTATCGTACTTGCGGCTGGCGGCTATCCTGGCGATTACCACAAAGGTGATATTATCAGCGGCTTATCTCAGCCAGAGCCAGCGGGCGAAAAAGTATTCCATGCCGGCACTGCCTATAATACTCACGGCGATGTGGTGACAAATGGTGGTCGAGTATTATGTGCAACCGCCATGGGCGACTCAGTCCTTGAAGCACAACAACGCGCTTATGCGTTAGCCAAACAAATTTCGTGGAATGGTATGTTCCACCGTGATGATATTGGTTACCGCGCTATTGCTCGCGAACAACAGTAACCACATTGTTCCCTCATAACCTAAAAACGCGCTTAATCAGCGCGTTTTTTTGATCTACCGTCAACGACAATTACTGCTTTAATAAATTAGGTGCCACCAAACATTGTAACTGTGGTCGCTGCAATAAAATATCATCAACCTTTAATTGTCCTTGCTGCAACTGTCCGCTTACCGCCATATACCCTTGCCCCGATAATTTTTCAGCGTTTGATTGAGCAATAACTTCAACTGGTTGTTGCTGCTGGCAAGGAATAAACTGCTGTTGTTGCCAATGCCCTTGTACCCATAAATGCCGATGTTGATTTAGTTGCTCAACTTTAGCAGCTAACCTTAGTGTTTGACGGTGTAGTTTCGCGATTTCCACATTGGTTAATGGCACAATGGTTTGTCCTTGCTGATAACGCTGAAACACTGCTAAACCATCACTATCAAACCGTAATTGCAATGTAAATGGGGTAACAGAGCCATCAATGCGCTGTTGGCCTTGCTGATAGAGCTCAAACAGCTTTCCTGAGCGCCAACGATAACTAGCCTGATATTGCCCTAGGTTGGAGGTGAATACACGCTCATTGAGCGTTATAGGTTGATTAGGACGGAAGGTATACCAATAAAAATGAGGACCATCAGTTGCAGCTTCAGCAACCGTGACAGTTTTAGGCGTAATTACTGCATTTTCAGCCATGTCGCTTGCCGCACAGCCTGTAAGTAAAAATGCAACCACCAGAGAAAGCGTTATACGTACCATAAAAAAAGCGCCAGATGCAGTGGCATTCTGGCGTTATTTTAAATTACTTTAATGCGTCTTTAAGTGCTTTGCCAGATACGAACGCAGGAACGTTAGCAGCAGCAATTTGAATTTCCGCACCCGTTTGTGGGTTACGGCCAGTGCGAGCTGCACGATGATTCACTTTAAATGTACCAAAGCCAATTAGTTGAACCTGGTCACCATCTTTAAGCGCATCAGTAACGCCTTCAAGAGTAGCTTCCAATGCTAATTTTGCTTGTGCTTTAGACAAATCTGCTTTTTCTGCGATCAGGTCAATCAGTTGGGTCTTGTTCATTCGGTTTCCCTTCTAAGGTTTTGGGCTTAATACCGCCCAACTCTAATTCAAAAGAAGCCTGTGTGGCAAAGGTTTGTCAGCTTTTATCTGTCTAAATGGAGACTCTTTAACCATAAACTGAGCTAAAGTTCACAAAATGTTACTAATAACATTCAAAAAAGAGTTGTTTTTATTTCCACTCGCCCCGATTAATATAGCCGAAATTCGCTGATTAATTGACAGGTTGATATGGTACTGCTTACGATTTACATCTCTGTAGCTATAGGGGTGTCGTTTATTTGTTCCGTTTTAGAAGCGGTTTTATTGAGTATTTCGCCGGGATATATCGGCACTTTACGTCAACAAAACCACCCAGCAGCAGCTAAACTTGCCGCACTCAAAGATAATATAGATCGACCCTTAGCCTCAATTCTAACCCTAAATACCGTCGCCCATACCGTCGGTGCTGCAACAGCAGGTGCGCAAGCGACTGTGGTCTTTGGTAGTGAGTGGTTAGGTGTTTTCTCAGGTGCATTAACCGTCGGTATTTTATTACTGTCAGAAATTATTCCCAAAACAATTGGTGCAACTTATTGGCGTCAATTAGCACCAACAAGTGCAATATTATTACGCTGGATGGTGGTGCTATTAATGCCATTAGTGTGGATCTCAGAACAAATTACCCGTCGTTTAGCCCATGGTCACGTACAACCTAAACTACGCGATGAATTATCAGCAATGGCAATGTTGGCTCATGAGTCTGGTGAATTAGGCGCAGGTGAGTCTAAAATTCTGACTAACCTACTGCAGTTTAAAGACGTGAGCGTGACTAAAATCATGACGCCACGACCGGTGTTATTCCGTGTTAATGCACAGCAAACCATCAACGAATTTTTAGCCAAATACAAAAGTAGTCCATTCTCACGCCCATTAGTATTTAGCGAGCAAAGCGATAATATTGTTGGCTTTGTGCACCGCTTAGAACTATTTGCAGAAAGCCAAGCAGGCAAAGGTGGCCAGGAGCTCGGCACGCTCATGCGCCCATTGCCTGTGATTATGAACAACGTAAGCGTACCCAAAGCATTTGAGCGTTTAATGCAAGAACGTTCACAACTCATTTTGATTGTTGATGAATACGGTACAGTACAAGGCTTAGTGACACTGGAAGATATTTTTGAAAGTTTAGTTGGCGAAGAGATCGTCGATGAAGCAGATAAAAATACTGACATGCAGCAACTGGCTTATCAGCGTTGGGATAAGTGGAAGAAAAAGCATAAGATGATTGAAAATAATGATGACGATATTTAACTAACGTTATTGTAACTGCTTTATATTAATTAGAATAAAAAAGGGACCTGATGGTCCCTTTTTTTATTGGTATTATTTAACGCTAGCTGCGATTCACTGACGCACTGTTATCAACACAATAACGTCCACCCTTGATACGACTTACGATCAAGCCAACTACCAATACCGCTACCGTTGGTAAAATCCAACCCGCATAGTAATGATATAACGGTAAATTTGCTGTTAATGCATTATCAACCGTTGCTGGCATTGCGCCCAAAATATGTGCCGCATCAATACAACCAAAAGCGGTTGCCGTTGCAACAACAGTTAATACTGCAACTTGAGATAACTGATGGCGCAACGGGGCAATCAATAACAACGCAATTGCAATCGGGTGTAAGGCTACTACAACAGGTAAAGTCACTTCTAATAACTGCGCCAAACCTACATTAGCAATCAAACCTGATAACACCATAATCACCCACACACTTTTAGGGTAAGTGATTTTACTAAAGCTACGGCTATAAAACTCACTTCCTGCAGTCGTAACCCCAATGGCGGTAGTTAAGCAGGCTAACACTAACACCGACCCTAAAATAATGGTTCCAAAAGCACCAAAGTGGGCATTAGTAAATGCAGTAAGAATTTCACCACCATTAGCAAAGCTTGAGCCTAAATTGGCACTGGTTACACCAATATACGCCAATGATAAATATACTAACGCCATCGCTGTGGCATACATTAGAGCCGCAATAAAAGTATATTTGGCAATCGCTTTCGGGCATTTAACCCCCATGCCTTCAATTGCTCTGAAAATCACCCAACCAAAACCAATCGAGCCTAACGCATCCATGGTCATGTAGCCCTGAGTCATTCCTTCAGCCATTGCACCTGTCGCATAAGGTCCTGAGGCAACTTCTACCTGACCAGATGGATATAACAATGCCACCACTGCCATAATCGTTAAAATAGTTAACAACACCGGCGTTAACCACTTTCCTAGCGTATCAACTAACTTACCTGGGTATAACGAAAACAAAATAGCCGCTAAACAAAATACTGTCGAGAACGGGATCAAGCCACTATCACCGATAAATGGTGCCAAACTAAATTGGTAAGCAACAGTGATCGTACGTGGAATAATAAATGCGGGGCCAATAACGATAAACAGCATCACCCAGAATCCAGTCGCCAACGGTTTAGGTAATGCTGCGGTTAAATTATCAGATCCACGTACCCAAGCCACAATCACTAATGCTATTGCAGGCAAACCGACGCCAGTTAATAAGAAACCCGCCATACCACTAAGAAAATTATCTCCAGCTTGATAGCCTAAATAAGGAGGAAAAATTAAATTGCCTGCACCTAAGTACATGGCGAATGTCATGAAGCCTAAGGCGGCGATATTGCGTGCACTTAACATAGTATTCCTTGGTCATTACTTGGAGCTTGGAGAAAGCGAGGCGGGAAAGGTGATGGTGTCTATCCTGCCAACTTGCTCACAAGCTGACAGAAAAATGGGTATGGCCTGTCAGCCCTGAATAAGATTCAGAGAGAGCAAGAGCTTTGAAGCAGCAATCAATGTTGTGCTAACAGCAACCATTGGTGAAATACGGCAAGATACAATAGTGTTTACGATAGAATATTTCATATTTGCCCCCTTCAAACCAACAGACCACGAATGTCGTAGCTTAGGTGCTACGCAGCGGTTATGTTATAAACGCTGAAGGGATACAATTACAAGAGCCAAAATAAAATAAGTTGAATGGCGTAAACTTAACTCAGCAACCAGTCATAATCACTGCTTTTTAACTTAAAAATCAGAATAAACAACCGCCACCAATAAAACAAGTTATTAACAAAAAACACCTGACGTCTAATTATTTCCGCACTTATGTCATTTATTAGTTACAGTTCAAACGACAATATGGCAACATTTTCACAAACAATAGCTATAAAAAAAGAAGCCAATTGGCTTCTTTTTAATGTTATCGCTAGCGATCAATTACAATGCAATACCAATATTACTGATTGGCTCATCACGTAACTCAGCACGTAAATCTTTGATTAAATCAATATCACGGCTTTCTGCTTCTTTTAGCGCACGGAAAATTTCCCACTGAGTATCCCACTCAGCACATACTGCTTCATTTTGCTTTTGATTATCGTTAGTGATTTCAATCCCTGTCTGAGCCGATTCTAAATCAGCCACAGTTTCAGCAGATAAAGCACTTAACTTAACGACAGTTTCCATCATCAAATCACGATCCAACATCGCGTGTAGAAGATCGGCTAATGCAACACAAGCATCAATCGCAGGACGTACAGCATACAAATCGTAGTCGTTTTCACTAGGGACCATATCTTCTAACTTTTCAAGCTGGCTTTCAAAGTTAATCTTGGCATTTTTAACCGTCAGGATCTCCCATACACTATCTAAGATCACTCGGTAACGTTGACCATCTGTAAACTGTGTTTCGGCACAGAAAAAAGCATAGTTCGGATACATACGCTCACACAGCGACACCATAAAGGTAAGATGTTGCCAAGGTTCTAATTTTTCTAAACGTAACTGGATTGGATTCTTAAGCATGGGATAATCTACGGTAGTGATTTAGATTGAAGTTTACTTGATAAACGAAGGCTACAAAAGGAAAAGCATGATCAAAATTAAGATCGTCTCTCGCCAACAGCAGCGTTATGTGCAATTACTGACTGCCGCTAAACTGCCACAGTTGGTTATCACGGAAGATCCCAGCCAAGCAACTGTACTGCTAGCAGATCCGCCGTTGATCGCCACCAGCTTAAATGACTACCCACATTTACAGTGGCTACAGTCTACTTATGCAGGCATTGACGCGCTGATTAAACCGCAATTAAGACAAGATTATCACCTCACCAATATTCGCGGTATCTTTGGACCACTGATCGCTGAATATATTATTGGTCAAATCCTTAACTACCAGCGCCATTTTTGGCGCTATGCCTTACAGCAGCAACAACACCAATGGCACCCAATCAGTTATCAATCAATGGCGACCAAAACCATGGTCATTGTTGGTACAGGCACCATCGGTCAGCACCTTGCTAAGGTTGCAGCGGTATTTGGCTGCCATATCATTGGCATTAATCGCAGTGGTATCACCGCCAGTGATGATTTTAATCATACTTATGATCTCAACGATCTCGATTACGCACTAACTCAAGCCGACTATGTAGTTTCTATCTTGCCTGCAACTCCTGATACTAATGATCTTTTTGATCAAGGTAACCTTAGTCACTGCAAAAATGTGCTATTTTTCAATGTCGGTCGTGGCAATAGTGTCAATGAAGCTGATTTAATACATGCGCTTGAGCAACATCATCTACAACATGCATTTTTAGACGTCTTCAAGCACGAACCATTAGCAACAGATCATCCATTTTGGGATCATCCACAGATCACTATTACCCCCCATATCGCAGCAGAAAGCTTCCCTGAACAAGTATTTACGATATTTAAAACTAACTACTTACGTTTTCAACAACAGCAAAAACTTGAATATCTCATTGATTTCAAAAGAGGTTATTAATACATTAGACCACTAATCATTAATGCCATCACAAAATTACATTCCGATAACAATAACGATCCTAGTAAGATCCCACTCGCCTCGTGTGTGTTTTTACCGTCCATTAAATAATGACAAAAAAAACCACACCAAAATGGTGTGGTTTTTATTAACCTTGAGTTTGAAATATCTGTTTAAAGTCTATTTCTAAAACAATGGTTATTTATGGTATGGCTTTGAAAGCTCATGCACAGCATCAACAAACACACCTGCATTTTCAGGCGGCACGTCAAGATGAATACCATGGCCTAAGTTAAATACATGACCCGTACCGCCATCGCCAAAGCCTTCTAAAATAGAAGCGACTTCTTGACGAATACGTTCAGGCTGAGCATATAACACTGATGGATCCATATTACCTTGTAGCGCTACCTTATCACCGATACGACGTTTAGCATCGCTGATATCAATCGTCCAGTCTAAGCCTATCGCATCACAGCCTGTCGCTGCAATTTGCTCTAACCACATACCGCCATTTTTAGTAAATAACGTCACAGGTACACGGCGACCATCATTCTCGCGAATCAAGCCATCAACAATCTTATGCATGTAACGCAATGAGAATTCATTGTAATCACGTGGGGTTAATACACCACCCCAAGTATCAAATACCATCACCGCTTGCGCGCCCGCTTTGATTTGAGCATTTAAATATTCAATCACGCTATCGGCTAATTTATCGAGCAGTAGATGCAATGTTTGTGGCTCGGCATACATCATCTTCTTGATTTTAGTGAAAGCCTTAGAGCTACCACCTTCAACCATGTATGTCGCTAATGTCCATGGACTACCCGAAAAGCCAATCAGTGGCACTTCACCTTGAAGATCATGACGAATTTGGCGAACCGCATTCATCACATACTGCAATTCACCTTCAGGATCAGGAATACCAATACGCTCTACGTCTGCTTTACAGGTGATCGGGTGACTAAACTTAGGACCTTCACCTGCTTCAAAATACAGCCCTAATCCCATTGCATCAGGAATGGTTAAAATATCAGAAAATAAAATGGCAGCATCTAATGGAAAACGCTTTAATGGCTGTAGCGTTACTTCACTGGCTAATTCAGCATTTTTACATAGCGACATGAAGTCACCAGCAACACCACGTGTCGCACGATACTCAGGTAGGTAACGGCCAGCCTGACGCATCATCCATACAGGTGTGCAATCTACAGGCTGCTTCAGCAGCGCACGTAGGTAGCGGTCATTCTTTAATTCGCTCATTTGAGACTCCACGGGTTAATTCTGCGTCATATTGTAGCACTCATTAATATTAACAACCGAGTGCATTTGTTTACCAACGTTTGATTAATCAGTCTTATGTTCAGCATTAAGCTGCAAAACAGTATCAATAAGTCGCCGAGCAATAGTCCCTGTTGGTGCCACTTCAGGTAACTGCTCTGCCGTCGCCCACATTGCATCGGTTAATTCTTCATAATCTGGTTTGATATCACCACCAGCATAATCAGCGATAAACCCAAGCATTAGATTGGATGGAAATGCCCATGGCTGACTATCAAAATAACGAATATTTTTTACTGTAATGCCGGTTTCTTCTAAGACTTCTCGCGCGACACATTGTTCTGCGGTTTCGCCCGGTTCAATAAATCCAGCAATCACAGTATACATACCGGTTTTATGACGCGGATGCTGCGCCAATAACAATTGATTACCTTTTCGCACAGCAACAATGATGCAAGGCGATACTCGCGGATAATGAAGACTCTCACAGCCAGAGCAATGCATTGCTAGTACTTTAGTATCTAATTGCATCGAATCACCACAATGACAACAAAAGCGCTGACTTTGAATCATATAATTTAATTGAATCGCTCTACCTGCTAACGCAAATAACCGACTATCACAGCCAAGTAGCTCTCTTAAATTAAAAAAATCATTATCACTAAAACCACTTTCATCAACTAACCAATACACAGCGATCGAATCAAAATCACCAATAAAACGCTTAGTTTCAGTACTACAAATAAGCTCTTCAGATGAGCACAACGGCAAACTGCCGTTTTGTAACAATAACTTGCCATCTCTAATCACACACCAATAAGCCATATTCTCATTTTTTAACATTTTTATTACTTTCATCCTTGCAGCGGCGTAAATTTACTGGCAATCTAATCTTGAACGGAATATTTATCCGAAACCATATCTCTTATATCAAGAGCCGGATCGCACAAGCATCCAGTTAAGATGCTGATATATCATGAGGATGTGCTCATGCTTAGTAAATTTGAACAAGTTAAAAAAGAATGGGGCGGCCATAACGATGTTATTGATCAATGGCTAATGATGCGCCAACAACTGCTGATCGATTATTGTAAATTAATCGGTATCACTCCCAATGATGATAATCGTCATCTACCTACCGCGTCCAAACTGTGTTTATTTAGTGAAGATCTCGTTGATTATATTTCAGCGGGTCACTTTAAGATTTACGATAACGTAATGGCGCGCTGGCATCAAACAGGCTTTTCACCCACTGAAGAAATGTCTGCCCTCTATGCAAAAATCACCCTAACCACTGAACCATTACTAAACTTCAATGATCGCTATGGTGCCATCAATGATAACGACCCATTAGATACTCTTGATGATGATTTATCGCAAATTGGTGAACAGATGGAATCGCGCTTTGCACTAGAAGATAAGTTGATTGAATTAATCAGTGATAGTCTTGCTTGTCCGCCTGGTGCTTAACCACCAGCATCAATAGCAACTCACTCATTATTGTGGCAGTACAGTGCTGCCACCTATTTTAGTGCACCTCGCACCTCGCACCTCGCACCTCGCACCTCGCACCTCGCACCTCGCACCTCGCACCTCGCACCTCGCACCTCGCACCTCGCACCTCAAGATTATTCTCAAATCCTAAATAGCAGCCAATAAAAAAGGCACCCCGAAGGATGCCTTTTAGAATCAGTCACGCCAAGAATTAATTCTCGTCGTTAAGACCTGCATTCAATAGTGCCGCTAAGTCTTGAGAGGCTTGCTCTGCATCAACTTGTGGTGCTACTGGCTCCAGTTCAACATTACGTTGATTCTGGCGACGTTGGTGGTAAGAGAAACCTGTACCCGCTGGGATCAAACGACCCACGATTACGTTCTCTTTCAGACCACGTAGCTCATCACGCTTACCAGAAACAGCTGCTTCTGTTAGTACGCGCGTTGTTTCCTGGAACGATGCTGCTGAGATGAATGACTCAGTCGCAAGCGATGCTTTAGTGATACCTAGTAAGTCACGTGAGAAACTTACTGGTGTCTTACCTTCAGCTTCAAGCTGACGGTTAGCAATCGTTACGCGAGAGAATTCAACTTGCTCGCCTTCTAGGAAGTCAGAGTCACCAGCTGCAGTGATAGTTACCTTACGTAGCATTTGACGAATGATAGTCTCAATGTGCTTATCATTAATCTTAACGCCTTGTAGACGGTAAACTTCCTGAACTTCGTTAACGATGTATTCTGCAACTGCGTGTACACCACGTAGACGTAGAATATCGTGCGGAGTTTCAGGACCATCAGCAATTACGTCACCCTTCTCAACTTTTTCACCTTCGAAAACGTTAAGTTGGCGATGCTTCAGGATCATCTCTTCGTACGGCTGACCATCAGTTGGTGTGATGATCAAGCGACGCTTACCTTTAGTTTCTTTACCAAATGACACTGCACCGGTAATTTCTGCCAAGATAGCTGGTTCTTTAGGCTTACGAGCTTCAAACAAGTCAGCAACGCGTGGTAGACCACCCGTGATATCCTTGTTACCGCCAGATTTTTGCGGAATACGTGATAACGTATCACCGATGCCAACCATAGCGCCATCGTCAAGCTGAACAATCGCCTTACCAGGTAGGAAGTATTGAGCTGGCATATCAGTACCAGGGATCATTACATCGTTACCATCTACATCAACAAGTTTGATAGCTGGACGCATATCTTTACCTGCTGCTGGGCGTGCTGCTGGATCAGTTACTTCGCTTGAAGATAGACCAGTTAGATCATCTGTTTGACGAGAAACTGTTACGCCATCAATCATATCAACGAACTGGATACGACCAGCCACTTCAGTGATGATTGGCATGGTGTGAGCTTCCCAGTTTGCTACTGTTTCACCAGCAACAACCTCGGCGCCATCACCTTTAGTTAGCAACGTACCGTAAGACAGTTTGTAGTTCTCTTTCGTACGACCAAGCTTATCAATGATGCTTAGCTCAGATGCACGAGAAGTAATTACAAGCTTACCAGCATTGTTAGTTACGAACTTCGCATTGTGCAGTTTCATAGAACCAGTAGTTTTCACTACGATCTTATTATCTGCAGCTGCTGCTGATGCCGCACCACCGATGTGGAACGTACGCATTGTTAGCTGTGTACCAGGTTCACCGATAGACTGCGCAGCAACAACACCTACTGCTTCACCTGAGTTGATCAGGTGACCACGAGCAAGGTCACGACCGTAACAGAACTTACAACAACCGAAGTCATTCTCACACGTTACAACAGAACGTACTTTAACTTGGTCAACAGAGTTCGCTTCTAGGATCTCACACCACTTCTCATCAAGAAGTGTATTACGTGGTGCTAGAACTTCTTCTGTACCAGGAATAAATACATCTTCAGCAACAACACGACCAAGAACACGATCGCCTAGTTGTTCCTTAACATCACCACCCTCGATAAGAGGCATCATGGTGATACCAGCGTGAGTACCACAGTCATCTGCTGTGATTACCACGTCTTGTGCAACGTCTACTAGACGACGCGTTAGGTAACCTGAGTTCGCTGTCTTAAGTGCGGTATCCGCAAGACCCTTACGAGCACCGTGAGTAGAGATAAAGTACTGGAGTACGTTTAGACCTTCACGGAAGTTCGCAGTGATCGGCGTTTCGATGATTGAGCCATCCGGCTTAGCCATCAGACCACGCATACCCGCCAACTGACGAATCTGTGCAGCAGAACCACGCGCACCAGAATCGGCCATCATGTATACACTGTTGAACGATTTCTGTTGTTCTTCAACGCCGTCACGGTTAATCACGGTATCGAAAGACAAGTTATCCATCATCGCTTTAGCAACTTGTTCGTTGGCTGTAGCCCAGATATCGATAACTTTGTTATAACGTTCACCAGCAGTCACAAGACCTGACTGGAACTGCTCTTGAATTTCAGCAACTTCTGCTTCAGCTTCAGCGATCTTAGTGTACTTAGCTGCAGGTACAACCATATCGTCGATACCAACAGACACACCAGAAAGTGCCGCGTAAGCAAAACCTGTGTACATAATTTGGTCAGCAAAGATAACAGTATCTTTCATGCCCAACTTACGGTAACAAGTGTTAAGAAGCTTAGAAATTTGCTTCTTACCAAGTGCTTCAGTGTTTACAAGGCTGTATGGCAGACCTTTAGGAACGATAGGCCATAGCATTGCACGACCAACAGTAGTATCAACAAGTTGAGTATTCTCAACAAAGTTACCCTGCTCGTCTTTCACAAATTCTGTAATACGTACTTTAACGCGAGCGTGAAGCTCTGCATTCTTAGTACGGTATGCTTTCTCAGCTTCAGCTGGTCCAGCAAGGTACATTCCTTCACCCTTCGCGTTGATTTTCTCACGCGTCATGTAGTAAAGACCCAATACAACGTCCTGAGAAGGTACGATGATCGGATCACCTGATGCTGGTGAAAGGATATTGTTGGTAGACATCATTAGAGCACGTGCTTCAAGCTGTGCTTCAAGAGTCAATGGCAAGTGAACCGCCATCTGGTCACCATCGAAGTCGGCGTTGTATGCCGCACAAACTAGTGGGTGAAGCTGAATCGCTTTACCTTCGATTAGTGTTGGTTCAAACGCCTGAATACCTAAACGGTGCAATGTTGGTGCACGGTTAAGCATTACTGGGTGCTCACGAATTACTTCGTCTAGGATATCCCAAACGATCGCTTCTTCGCGCTCAACCATCTTCTTAGCAGCTTTGATAGTAGTCGCAAGACCACGTGTCTCTAGCTTGCCATAGATGAACGGCTTAAATAGCTCTAGTGCCATCTTCTTAGGAAGACCACACTGGTGCAAACGTAGGTATGGACCTACTGTGATAACAGAACGACCTGAGTAGTCTACACGCTTACCAAGCAAGTTCTGACGGAAACGACCCTGCTTACCTTTGATCATATCAGCCAAAGATTTCAGAGGACGCTTGTTAGAGCCTGTAATAGCGCGGCCACGACGACCGTTATCTAGCAATGCATCAACAGATTCCTGCAGCATACGCTTTTCGTTACGTACGATGATATCAGGAGCAGCCAGGTCAAGAAGACGCTTTAGACGGTTGTTACGGTTGATTACACGACGGTAAAGATCGTTCAGATCTGAAGTCGCGAAACGGCCACCATCTAGCGGTACCAACGGACGTAAATCCGGCGGTAATACTGGCAATACAGACAGGATCATCCACTCAGGGTTGTTTCCAGACTGTAGGAAAGCTTCAACTAGCTTAAGACGCTTAGTTAGCTTCTTACGCTTAGTTTCAGAGTTAGTTTCTTCTAACTCTTCACGCATATTTTCGATTTCAGCATTTAGGTCCATGTTGCCTAAAAGTGCTTTAACCGCTTCTGCGCCCATCTTCGCGTCGAACTCGTCGCCCCACTCTTCAAGTGCATCCAAGTACTGCTCTTCAGAAAGCAGTTGGCTACGCTCAAGGTTGGTCATACCAGGTTCGATAACTACGTATGATTCAAAGTAAAGTACACGTTCGATATCACGTAGAGGCATGTCCATTAACAGACCGATACGAGATGGTAGTGACTTTAAGAACCAGATGTGGGCAACAGGTGAAGCAAGCTCAATGTGACCCATACGCTCACGGCGTACTTTAGTCTGAGTAACTTCAACACCACATTTTTCACAGATCACACCACGGTGCTTCAGGCGCTTGTACTTGCCACAAAGACACTCGTAGTCTTTTACCGGGCCAAAGATACGTGCACAGAAAAGACCGTCACGCTCAGGCTTGAAGGTACGATAGTTGATTGTTTCTGGCTTTTTAACTTCACCAAAAGACCATGAACGAATCATGTCAGGTGAAGCTAGACCGATTTTGATAGCATCAAATTCTTCGGTCTTATGTTGTGCTTTCAGAAACTTAAGTAAGTCTTTCACATTCGGCTCCTGTGAGGAGTTGACCCATAAAGGCGCCAGTCTACTGGCGCCTTCATATTTATACCGGAGTAACTAATAAGTATAGGTGACTAACCCAGTCTTATTCGTCTTCCAGCTCGATGTTGATACCCAACGAGCGGATTTCTTTCAACAATACGTTGAATGATTCCGGCATACCAGGTTCCATACGATGATCACCGTCTACGATGTTCTTATACATCTTAGTACGGCCGTTAACGTCATCTGACTTAACGGTTAGCATTTCTTGAAGGGTGTATGCTGCGCCATATGCTTCAAGCGCCCACACTTCCATCTCACCGAAACGCTGACCACCGAACTGAGCTTTACCACCCAGCGGCTGCTGAGTAACTAAGCTGTAAGAACCGGTAGAACGGGCGTGCATCTTGTCATCAACCAAGTGGTTCAGTTTAAGCATGTACATGTAACCAACGGTTACAGGACGCTCAAATGCATCACCAGTACGGCCATCAAACAACTTCAGCTGGCCAGACGATGGTAGATCACCAAGTTGTAGCAACTCTTTGATAGATGATTCTGGACAACCATCAAATACAGGCGTTGCAATTGGTAGACCTTTACGAAGGTTTTGTACAAGCGTACGTACTTCGTCGTCTGATAGTTCAGCAATGTCAACTTTCTGGCGAGTATCACCAAGATTGTAAACACGTTGTAGGAAGTTACGGAACTTATGTAACTCCTGCTGTTCTTTCAGCATATCGTTAAGTTTGTCACCGATACCTTTCGCCGCAAGACCTAAGTGAGTCTCAAGGATCTGACCGATGTTCATACGTGACGGTACACCCAATGGGTTTAGTACGATATCAACCGTTTGACCTTTTTCATCGTATGGCATGTCTTCAACAGGGTTAATCTTAGAGATTACACCCTTGTTACCGTGACGGCCTGCCATCTTATCACCAGGTTGAATGCGACGACGAACAGCTAGGTATACTTTAACAATCTTAAGTACGCCAGGCGCTAAGTCATCACCCTGAGTGATTTTACGACGCTTAGTTTCAAACTTCTTATCGAACTCAGCTTTCAGTTCATCATACTGTTCTGCAAGCTGTTCCAATTGGTTCTGTAAAGATTCGTCGTCAAGCGTTTGTGCAAACAACGTATCGCGGTTCATTGTAGAGATTTTCTCTTCGCCGTAACCTGCAGATAATAGAAGCGTACGTACACGAGCAAGAAGACCACCCTCAAGGATCTGGAATTCTTCTGTGATGTCTTTCTTCGCTTCTTTCAGCTGCATCTCTTCAATTTCAAGAGCACGCTTGTCTTTCTCAACGCCATCACGAGTAAATACTTGTACGTCAATGATCGTACCAGTAACACTACCAGGAACACGTAGAGATGAATCTTTAACGTCAGAAGCTTTTTCACCAAAGATAGCTCGTAGAAGCTTCTCTTCAGGAGTCAGTTGTGTTTCACCCTTAGGCGTCACTTTACCAACTAGGATGTCGCCACCCTTCACTTCTGCACCGATGTAAACGATACCTGATTCGTCCAACTTAGAAAGCGCTGCTTCACCCACGTTAGGGATATCGGCAGTGATTTCTTCAGAACCCAGCTTCGTATCACGCGCCACACAAGAAAGCTCTTGAATATGGATAGTTGTGAAACGATCTTCCTGAACTACACGCTCAGAAACTAAGATGGAGTCTTCGAAGTTGTAACCGTTCCAAGGCATGAACGCGATACGCATGTTTTGACCAAGCGCTAGCTCACCAAGGTCTGTTGAAGGACCATCAGCAAGAACATCACCACGTGCTACTGGCTCGCCAGGTAGTACGGTAGGACGCTGGTTAATACATGTGTTCTGGTTAGAACGGGTGTACTTAGTTAGGTTGTAGATATCGATACCTGCTTCACCAGGGATCAATTCGTCTTCGTTAACTTTGATAACGATACGAGAAGCATCTACAGACTGAACTTGGCCGCCACGTTTAGCAACAGCAGTTACACCTGAGTCAACACCGATCTGACGCTCAATACCAGTACCTACTAACGGCTTATCAGCACGAATAGTTGGAACTGCCTGACGTTGCATGTTCGCACCCATAAGGGCACGGTTAGCATCATCGTGTTCTAGGAACGGGATTAGGGATGCAGCCACAGATACAACCTGGTTGGTTGCAACGTCCATGTATTGAACATGGTCACGTGGGTGCAGACCTGAATCGCCTTTCTGACGAGCAGTGATCAATTCGTCAGCAAAAGAACCATCTTCGTTAAGCGCGGCGTTTGCCTGTGCAATAACGTATAGACCTTCTTCAATTGCTGATAGGTATTCGATGTGATCCGAAACTTTTCCGTCTACAACTTTACGGTAAGGTGTTTCCAAGAAACCGTAAGGGTTACAACGCGCAAATACAGATAGCGAGTTGATTAGACCGATGTTTGGACCTTCAGGAGTTTCGATAGGACATAGACGACCGTAGTGAGTCGCGTGTACGTCTCGAACCTCAAAGCCAGCACGTTCACGAGTCAGACCACCTGGACCAAGCGCCGAGATACGACGTTTGTGAGTAACTTCTGACAACGGGTTGTTCTGGTCCATAAACTGTGACAATTGAGAAGAGCCAAAGAACTCTTTCACTGCCGCAGAAATAGGCTTCGCGTTGATTAAGTCTTGAGGCATGATTGCATCAAGATCGCCTAAACTTAGACGCTCTTTAACAGCACGCTCAACACGAACTAGACCTACACGGAATTGGTTTTCAGCCATTTCGCCCACAGAGCGAATACGACGGTTACCAAGGTGGTCGATATCATCAACTTCACCTTTACCGTTACGGATATCGATCAACTTCTTCATCACTTCAATGATGTCTTCGTTGCTCAGAATACCAGGACCAGTTATTTCTTCACGAAGAAGAGAACTGTTGAACTTCATACGACCAACAGCAGAAAGATCGTAACGATCTTCTGAGAAGAACAAGCTTTCAAATAATTGATCAGCTGCTTCGCGTGTTGGTGGCTCGCCAGGGCGCATCATACGGTAGATTTCTACCAATGCACTTAGACGGTCAGTACTGTTATCAACACGTAGTGTTTCTGACATGTACGGGCCGTGATCTAAATCGTTCGTAAATAGAACTTCAATAGACTTATGACCAGCCTGAGATAGAAGAGCTAATGCTTCCAAGCTTAATTCTTGGTTAGCCGTAACAATCAGTTCGCCAGTTTCTTCGTTGATGTAATCACGAGATGCGATCTTGCCAACGATATATTCAACAGGTACTTCGATGCTATCAATGCCATCTTTCGCCAATTGACGAATATGACGAGCAGTGATACGACGACCTTGCTCTACGTAAACTGTACCGTTCGCTTCGATATCAAAGCTTGCAGTTTCGCCACGTAGACGATCAGGTACCAACTCCATAACTAGAGATTTGCCGCGTACTTCGAAATTAATCTTATCGAAGAACATGTCAAGAATCTGTTCAGTTGTGTAGTTAAGTGCGCGAAGGATAATAGACGCAGGTAATTTACGACGACGGTCGATACGTACGAAAACATTATCCTTAGGATCGAACTCGAAATCCAACCATGAACCACGGTAAGGAATAACACGAGCGTTATATAACACTTTACCTGAGGAGTGGGTTTTACCCTTATCGCTGTCAAAGAATACACCAGGACTACGGTGCAGCTGAGATACGATAACCCTCTCGGTACCGTTAATAACGAATGTACCGTTATCTGTCATGAGCGGAATTTCGCCCATGTAAACTTCTTGTTCTTTAATGTCTTTTACGGTGCCAGCCGGCGCGTCACGATCATACATGACCAGACGTAGCTTCACGCGTAGTGGAGCAGAATAAGTTACGCCACGAATTTGACATTCTTTGACATCGAAGACCGGCTCACCGAGACGATAGCTAACGTATTGCAGCTCGGAATTGCCATTATAGCTCTGGATTGGAAAAACAGAGCGAAAGGCAGCTTCTAGACCGTAATGCCCTTCAGGATCCTGCTCGATAAATTTTTGGAAAGAATCAAGCTGGATCGATAGCAAGTATGGTGCATCCAACACTTGTGGACGCTTACCAAAATCCTTACGGATACGCTTTTTCTCGGTATAAGAGTAAACCATAGGTTCCTCAGATCGCTGATAAGTGATCCAAACTACCCCATATCACATGCGGGGGTAGTGACTAATCGTTGTTTTTTGTAGTAGGAATATTCCAATGAAACTGAAATATTTTTTACGCAGACAGTGGATACAAAACAAGGTAAAAATACCACCGGTCTATAGCGCAAAAAGGCCGGTGGCATTTTTGCCACCAGCCAATAGCCATAAATGGCTATGAAATCAAATAATTATTATTTAACTTCAACAGAAGCACCAGCTTCTTCTAATTGAGCTTTAAGAGCTTCAGCTTCAGCTTTATCTACGCCTTCTTTAACAGCAGCAGGTGCGCCGTCAACTACAGCTTTAGCTTCTTTAAGGCCAAGACCAGTTGCGCCACGTACAGCTTTGATAACTTGTACTTTGTTAGCGCCAGCAGCTGTTAGGATTACGTCGAATTCAGTTTGCTCTTCAGCTGCGTCTGCAGCTGCGCCGCCTGCAACTACTGCAGCAGCAGCAGAAACACCGAATTTCTCTTCCATAGCTTCGATAAGCTCAACAACTTGCATTACAGACATTTCTGCAACTGCGTCTAGGATTTGCTCGTTAGTGATAGACATAACAATTCTCTTTTAAAGTCAACAATAAGTTTAAATAGTAATCAGATAAAGTGCGGCAATTAAGCTGCAGCTTCTTCTTTCTGATCACGTACAGCCGCGATAGTACGTACAAGTTTACCAGCAGACGCTTCTTTCATGCACATCATTAGGCGTGCGATAGCTTCGTCGTAAGTTGGTAGAGTTGCTAGTACATCAGCGTTGGCAATAGTGCCTTCGAATGCAGCAGCTTTGATCTCGAAGCTTTTATTCTCTTTAGCGAAGTCTTTGAAAAGACGCGCTGCAGCACCTGGGTGCTCATTAGAGAAGCCGATTAGTGAAGGACCAACGAAAACGTCTTGTAGACATTCGAAATCAGTACCTTCAACTGCACGACGTGCTAATGTGTTACGAACAACTCGTAGGTAAACGCCAGCTTCACGAGCTTGTTTACGTAGAGTTGTCATTGCACACACACTAACACCGCGAGAGTCAGCAACAACTGCAGACAGGGCACCATTGGCAGCTTCGTTGACTTCAGCAACAATTGCTTTTTTGTCTTGAAGATTTAATGCCATTGGATTTGCTCCTGGATAATTTCTGGGTCACCCCAGCATTTACACCACTCACTGCCGGTTGACAGGAGAGTTTTACGGCGCAGATCCAAAAAAGACTTACATCAATCATGTTCTGGCACCGTCTACGTAGGTAAATTAAGTTCCGAAAAACACCTACGGTCTTTGACGGAGGTTAATTGAAAACAATCAACCTCAGCCACGAATTCGGAAGCGACAAATTATACACTAACTTATCGCTTCTGCAAATTAGTTTACGCTACGTTAGCTTTCAGAGAGTTCTGATCTAACGCTACACCTGCACCCATAGTGGTAGAGATGCTTACTTTCTTAATGAAAGTACCTTTCGCTGAAGACGGCTTAGCACGCTTCAGTGCAACTAGAAGAGCTTCTAAGTTCTCTTGTAGTTGAGCGGCATCAAAGTTCACCTTACCGATAGTAGTGTGAATGATACCATTTTTGTCGTTACGGTAACGAACCTGACCAGCTTTAGCATTTTTAACTGCTTCAGCAACGTTAGGAGTTACAGTACCAACTTTAGGGTTTGGCATAAGACCACGTGGACCAAGAATGGTACCAAGTTGACCTACAACGCGCATTGCATCAGGAGATGCGATAACAACGTCAAAGTTCATTTCGCCTTTCTTAACAAGAGCAGCTAGATCTTCCATACCTACAAGCTCAGCGCCAGCTTCTTTAGCAGCTTCAGCGTTTGCGCCTTGTGTAAATACAGCAACACGGATGTCACGGCCAGTACCGTTAGGTAGTACAGTTGCACCACGAACGTTTTGGTCAGATTTACGTGCATCAATACCAAGATTAACAGCAACGTCAACACTTTCTACGAATTTAGCAGTAGCTAATTCTTTAAGAAGTGCAACAGCTTCGTTAATTTCGTACTCACGAGTAGAGTCAACTTTGTCACGGATAACGCGCATGCGCTTAGTCAGTTTAGCCATTATCTTAACCCTCTACCACTAGGCCCATTGAACGAGCAGTACCAGCAATTGAACGCTTCATAGCTTCAATGTCAGCACCAGTCATGTCTGCAGCTTTAGTCTCAGCGATCTCTTGGATCTGAGCTTCAGTTACAGTACCCACTTTGTCAGTGTTCGGACGGCCAGAACCAGACTTAAGACCAGCAGCTTTAAGCAGAAGAACTGCAGCAGGTGGTGTCTTAGTGATGAACGTGAAAGAACGGTCACTGTAAACAGTGATAACAACTGGAGTCGGAAGACCTTTCTCGATTGAGTCAGTCTTAGCGTTAAACGCCTTACAGAATTCCATGATGTTTACACCATGTTGACCAAGAGCTGGACCAACTGGTGGACTTGGGTTTGCTGCACCAGCTGCAACTTGCAACTTGATGTAAGCTTCTACTTTTTTAGCCATTGCTATATACCTAATTTTGGGTTCAAACGTCTATTTTAAATAAATAGACTCCCCGTCTAACGAAAGGGCGCGAAATTATAGCCTAATTCCACACCCCTGACAATACGAGTTGAACAGAATTTGATCAGTTCTTTTCGATTTGACCGAACTCAAGTTCTACTGGTGTTGCACGACCGAAGATTGATACAGAAACCTTCACACGGCTCTTATCATAATCTACAGATTCAATCGTACCATTAAAGTCAGCAAACGGACCATCAGTCACGCGTACCACTTCACCAGGTTCAAATACTGTTTTATGTACAGGAGACTCACTAGCTTGTTGTAGACGGTTTAGAATCGCATCAGCTTCTTTATCAGAAATCGGTGCTGGACGATCAGACGTACCGCCAATGAACCCCATCACACGAGGAATGCTACGTACAAGGTGCCATGTTTCATCGTTCATCACCATTTGTACAAGCACATAGCCAGGGAAGAACTTACGCTCACTCTTACGGCGTTGACCGGCACGCATTTCTACCACTTCTTCCGTCGGTACTAAAACCTCGTCAAAGTGCTCTTCCATACCATGAATTTTGATATGTTCACGTAGTGATTGCGCTACACGGCCTTCAAAACCTGAAAAAGCCTGTACTACATACCAACGTTTTTTTGGAGCTTCGCTCATGAATTCTTACCTCACGCGCCAGTAACTAGGCGCACTAAACGGACCATAATGCCATCAATACCCCAAAGGGCTAATGCCATCACGACAGTGACTGCTAGAACGATAAAGGTTGTCTGCGTAGCTTCCTGACGAGTAGGCCACACTACTTTGCGGACTTCCATGCGCGATTCACGTGCAAACGTAACCACGGATTTACCTTTTGCTGTTAATGCCGCAAAAATACCAGCAACAACCACAAGGGCTACTACGGCAGAAGAGCGCAGAACAACAGAAACATCACTGTATAGGTAATTACCAACCACAGCAGCAGCTAGCAAAGCAAAAACCACGACCCATTTAAGGCCATCCATTTTGCTTTCGCTTTCTTGGTTTTCGGCATTCGCTTTCATACAACCAACCTGTAACTAGTGTTAATCATCTAGACGAAAATAACCCCGCTTGAGCGAGGTCTAGGATGAAGGAAAGGCCTAAACCTTTAATAACATTAACAAAAACTTCATCTTTACGAAATTTCACTTCTACACTTTGAACAAAAAACATTCAATTTAAAGTTAAAGTGTAGAAAAAGGGCATCAAATGATGCCCTTTTTAGTGCTCTATCGTCAAATTTAATTCAACGATGTTAGCGTAACTTATGCAACGATAGTTGCAACAACACCAGCACCAACTGTACGGCCACCTTCACGGATAGCAAAACGTAGACCTTCGTCCATCGCGATAGGTGCGATTAGAGTAACAGTCATAGAGATGTTATCACCAGGCA
>NZ_FYAJ01000041.1:0-990 GCF_900185625.1 Photobacterium andalusiense | reverse complement strand
GTAACATCGTTACTCTAGCAGCAGTTATCGCATGTATCGGTTCACTACTTGGCTGGCAGTTCACTAACGCACAGGTTTCTAAAGCGGCAGCAGATGAAGGTCTATTCCCTAAAATCTTTGCTAAAACCAACAAAGCAGGCGCACCGATTGCAGGTATGTTAATCATGCTAGCTGCTGAGATTTTACTAGCGGTAATGACGATTTCTCCTAACTTGATCAGTCAGTTCAACGCGCTATTGAACCTTGCAGTATTCATTAACATGGTGCCTTACATCCTATCGATGACTGGTCTTGAAGTATTACTTCGCAAGAACATGGTATCTCCAAAGCAATACCGCTTAGGTGCAACCGTGGGTACATTAGCCGTTCTTTACAGTATCTATGGTGTATATGCTTGTGGTGCTACCGCAGTATTTGGCGGTACTATCCTGACACTACTTGGCTACATCTTCTATGGTTTCATCGCAGCTCGTGATACTAAACCAGAAGTAAAAGCAAACTAATTTAAAGATTTAATAAATTCGATAATAAAGAAATTTATTAATAATAAGCTAGAACAGAAATGGGAATAAATAATAAATACGCTAACCATTAATAATCTTATTAATAACCAGCCTTATTTATTCCCTTTCTAAAATATTCGTACAGACCTTTTATTACTTCATATTTTTTATGTCGCGGTAAAACACATCTGTCATTCATCATTTTATTCAGGCGTTATTATGAACAATAGTACTAATAATAAAATGCGTGCTCTCGTTATTGAGCACCAGAACATTACTCCAAATAGCTTTGCAGATCGTGCAACTAAATCATTAATTGCTGAACTACAAAACCGTACTATCGATATCATCACTGCTACTTCTTATGAAGATGCGCGTGCGGTTATCATGTCGACTCAAATCGATAGCCTAGTATTAGCACTAGAAAAAACTGAAGAGCAAATCGTTAATTCTAACGAAGAAGTTGATTTGTTAGCAGCACTACAAG
>NZ_FYAJ01000021.1:0-6258 GCF_900185625.1 Photobacterium andalusiense | reverse complement strand
ATGCGAAGTCTTTAGCAACACCACCGTACACTTTTGCAAGTGTAGTACAGATAGCAGCAGTTAGAGTTGTTTTACCGTGGTCAACGTGACCGATAGTACCAACGTTAACGTGCGGTTTATTACGTTCGAATTTTTCTTTAGACATGGATAGTCCCTCTGGGCACGGTATTTAGTGGCACTTCGACCACACAACCAAACATGGGTTTGTTGAGTATATAACAAATTGATAAATATTGACTGAAGAGTGGTGCTAATAGGCAGATTCGAACTGCCGGCCTCACCCTTACCAAGGGTGCGCTCTACCAACTGAGCTATATCAGCACACAAGAAGTGTGGAGCGGGCAGCGGGAATCGAACCCGCGTCATCAGCTTGGAAGGCTGAGGTAATAGCCATTATACGATGCCCGCAAAAACTTATTTACTCGTAGCGCTATTTAACTATTTGAAAAATGGTGGTGGGAGAAGGATTCGAACCTTCGAAGGCAGTGCCGGCAGATTTACAATCTGCTCCCTTTGGCCACTCGGGAATCCCACCGAAATTCTTGAAACTGGTGCCGACTACCGGAGTCGAACTGGTGACCTACTGATTACAAGTCAGTTGCTCTACCTACTGAGCTAAGTCGGCTTAATTGATGCGCATTCTAGATAATGATGATTTTTGATGCAATAGCTTAGCGCCATTTTTTTATGCTTTTTTCATCAATTGTCGTAAATTTATCCATTATCGACATTTCGCATACAAAGCAAGCCCTTCAAGTACCAATTCTGAACGGTGGTTATAATTTTTAATATCGTCCACTGGAAGATGTCTTACCCCTCCACCACACAGCACCACAACCGGTTCACTTGGTAATTTTTGACGCGCTTCTTTGAGGCCATATTCAATCAAACCTATCAATGCTGCTCGACAACCATTTTTTAGTCCATCTGCGGTATTGTCAGCCAATTGCAGATTATTACAATGCTCATGATCAGAAAACACCTTGGTGGTATTTTCTAACACCACTTTCATCATTAACTGATAGCCTGGTGCAATCCAGCCACCAAGGTGCTTTCCATCTCCACCTAATACATCAAATGTTAATGCCGTGCCAATATCGACCACCACCGTTGGACGCTTAAATTGTTGATGAATAGCAACTAACGTTAACCATCGATCAACACCTAAATATTGATACTCATTATAGCCATTTTTGACCCCAAAATCTTTACGCATGGTTTTCACGTGCAGGACCGGAATATCTGACACCTGTGCAATACGTTGAATCGTATTATCGACCTCAACAGGTCCAACACTAGCAAAAACAATCCGTTTGATTTTTTGTTCTAAGATAGGATCAAGCACTAACTCAAGTTTCTTACTTGGGTATTTACCGATTAACTCTACCTGACCATTTACGGATAATAGGGCAACCTTAACGTAAGTATTCCCCGCTTCAATCAATAATTGCATTAACAACCTCTAAGGCTGATTTCACCACCAACATAAGCAGTAATACCATCGTCCGTTTCAAGTAATAACGCGCCTTGCTCATTAATACCACGAGCAATGCCTTCAACAACACGCTCACCAATAAGCAATTTCACTGGGCGGTTTAAAAAGTTATCTATTTTATTCCAACGCTCAACAAAACCACAAAGACCAACCGCTTCATATTCAGTTAACGTTTGATGGATACGATCAATTAATGTTGCCGCTAACACGTTACGCGATGGTAACGGCGAACAAGCAGCACTTAAATTAGTCCATGCTTGATCTATCATATTGGTCGCCACCGTTGGCATAGCAATATTGAGCCCCATTCCGATCACTAAATGTGCCGCATCACCAGCCTTTCCCGTCATCTCAACTAAAATACCTGCCAACTTTTGATCATGACAGTACAGATCATTGGGCCATTTGACACGAATATCAGGCGCACCAAATTGTTGTAAGGTTTCAGCAATCGCAACACCAACCACCAAACTTAATCCCATCGCTGCTGCAACACCTGCCTCTAAGCGCCAATAGGTAGATAAATAAAGATTACTACCAAAAGGTGATTGCCACTGTCGACCTCGGCGGCCACGACCAGCTTGTTGATATTCAGCTAAACAAACTGCACCACTGGGTAATTGACCGACTTGATCAAGTAAATATTGATTTGTCGAATCAATCACCGGAATTAACTCTAGCTGTGGGCAACTAACTAATTCTGAAATTCGTTGACTATCAAGTAATTCAATCGGCGCCGCTAAGCAATAACCTTTCCCTTGGACACTATATAAATCAAGTCCCCACTGCTGAATGATTTTAATTTGCTTAGCAATACCAGCGCGTGACATTCCTAATGCCACCCCTAATTGTTCACCTGAATGAAATTGACCATCCGCTAATAAACCAATCAGGGCTAAACGCGTTGAATGCTCTTTCATGATGCTAAAATCTCGCTCAAATGGGTTTCAGCACTCGCCGCCATAAATCGCACTTCATGCTCTAGAGCAACACCAAACTTTTCTACGACGCGATCAACGATATATTGTGCTAAATGCACCACATCTTGTGCCGTCGCCATACCGACATTAGTCAATACTAATGCTTGCTGTGGATGCACTTTCGCCCCACCAATTTGATGCCCTTTAAGACCACACTGATCGATCAACCAACCAGCAGCTAGCTTCACCTGTAGATCATCAACACCATAACTAGGCATTGCAGGATAATCAACAAGTAGCCTATCACGTAGTGCTTTGGAAATAATAGGATTTTTAAAAAAACTGCCTGCATTACCAATTTCTTTTGGATCTGGAAGCTTGGCTTTACGGACAGCACAAACAGTATCAAACACTTGTTGAATCGTCACTGTTGTCACATCGAATTGATTTAAAGGTGCATAAGAGATTTGAGGCTGCCATTGTTTAGGTAAGCACAAACCAACGGCAATAATAATATGGCCATCTTTTAATTGATGCTTAAAAATTGAATCTCGATAACCAAACTCACAATCACTCGATTCATAACGCCTAACATCATTAGTATTAACGTCTAGTACATCAACATATTGGCATACATCTTTGAGCTCAATGCCATAAGCACCAATATTTTGAATAGGTGAGGAACCAACACAACCAGGTATAAGGGCTAAATTTTCTAAACCACCAATATTATGTTTTACACACCAACTCACGAGTTGATGCCAATCTTCACCACCGCCGACGTGCAAACAATAACAGGTATCGGTTTCTGTTAATGTAATGCCTTTAATTCGATTGAGAATAATTACACCTTGATAGTCTTCACAAAAAAGCAAATTACTTCCTTGCCCCACAACCAACTTAGGCATGTTATTAAAGTTTGCATCGTGCCAAATATTAATAAAATCATCAATAGTTTCAGCTTCAACAATCTGTGTGGCTACAGCATCAATACCAAAGGTATGATAAGGCGCTAACCCATGATCAGGTAAAACTTTCATGTTAATTTAAGACCATATCTTTATACTAATAGGCCTATTTTACCCGAATCAATCTCACAACGCAGTGTTTTCCCATGAGCCCAATTCGCTACCAGCAGTTAAATCCAATTAGATTACCTATCATTAATAAACTCTATAAAGATTTTTATCCGGCAGGCAAAGCAAAACGTGATGAAATCCTATGGGTTGGCGAGTCACAACAAGGTGTTATCTGTTGTGTTCGATTTAAATATATCGGTGAGTTGCAGCTATTAACAGGAATGTTAGTTAAACCTGAATACAGAAATCAGAAGATAGCGACTCAACTACTTCAACACGCGACACCACAAATACAACAAAAGCCTTGCTATTGCTTTGCATTTAAAGAACTTGAAGCACTTTACCAGCAAGCTGGATTTATTACTCTGCAACCGCAGCAATTACCACATGATTTACAACAACGATTTGAGCGTTATTGCCATAGCGGAAAAAAGCTAATACCGATGCACTATAACGCTTAGAGATTGTTATAAATTCGTGAGGCGATCATATATCTAGCAATGAGATAGGTTGACTTAGCTCTTTTTCTGATATAATTCGTTTCTTAACTCAAATTTATCTTCTTATAGATCGTGTAAACGAGGCGATAATGGATTCAGCTATTGCTAATAGGCAGTATATAGATCAACTGCCGTGTATTGCGCACAAGCCCGAAAATTTAGAGACTCTTTTTGACGCGAGCTCTTTCAGAAAGCGCTTATACCAAGAAATTGATTCAGCACAGCAGCGTATTTATATCGTTGCTCTTTATCTACAGGATGATGAGGCTGGTCGTGGCATATTAACGGCGCTATACGAAGCAAAGCAACGCAATCCAGCATTAGACATAAAAGTCTTTGTTGATTGGCATCGTGCTCAACGCGGACTTATTGGCGCAAGTCAATCAGATGGTAATGCAGCTTTATACCGTGAATATGCAGAAAAATACCAATTTCCGATCGAAGTCTTAGGTGTACCAGTACGTAACCGTGAAGTGTTTGGTGTTTTACACTTAAAAGGCTTCGTCATTGATAACACTGTTATCTATAGCGGTGCGAGCCTTAATGATGTCTATTTAGCCCAACACGACCGTTATCGTTATGATCGTTACCATGTTATCAAGAACAGCAAGCTTGCTAACAGCATGGCGACATTTATTACCGAAACATTAGTCGAAAGTGAAGCTGTGAATTGTTTAAATCAAGCACAGCGTCCTGATACAAAATCCTTAAAAAGCGCAATTAAAGATCTTCGCGCTGAGTTACAACAAGCAAGTTACCACTATGCAGCTGAATCAATTGCAACAGATGAAGTTGGATTAACACCGCTAATAGGCTTAGGTAAACGTCGTAACCAACTTAACCAAGAAATTTGTGCGTTGATTGCAAGTTCACAGCAAGAATTAACGATATGTACGCCCTATTTCAACTTTCCACGTGGTGTTAGTAAAGAAGTTATTAAAGCATTAAAGCGTGGTGTTAAAATCACAATTGTTGTCGGTGATAAAACTGCGAATGACTTTTATATTCCGCCATCAGAGCCTTTTAAAACGATTGCTGGCTTACCTTATCTATATGAAGTAAATCTACGTAATTTTGCAAAAAATAACGAGGCTGCAATTGCAAGTCGTCAATTAGCAATTCATCTGTGGAAACACGACAACAATAGCTTTCACCTCAAAGGTATTTGGGTTGATAGTCAATATATGTTGATTACGGGTAATAATTTAAACCCTCGCGCATGGAAACTTGATTTAGAGAATGCCATTCTAATCCACGACAAAAATCAACTTCTAGCACAGCAAACTCAACAAGAAATTGATTGTATCCTTACTCATACCACTTTAATTGGTAGCTATAAACAAATCGAAAAAATTGATAGCTATCCACCTCAAGTAAAGAAATTAATTAAGCGAATTCGCCGCGTTAAAGCAGATCATATCCTTAATCAAATTCTATAGTACCTATCAACAACGCAGTAATATGTTATTATTGCTGCGTAATCTATTTAAACGCCACCTTGAATCAACAACAAGCCATCCTATCGTCTATTCATCACCAATCTTACACTCGAATAAATTATCATCTATTGATATCAAGTCAGCTGACTACTACACAATGGTTACCATTTCCCACAACTAAATTCTTAAATTCAGGTTTCTTAGATGAATGTGAAGAAGACGAACTTATCAATAAATAACGATCTCCATAATGAAAAGAATACAAATTATGTTGGGAACATTATTGATCCTGTAGGCTACCACTTTCACGATGTCTATTCTGTACCATTGTACTTTTATACAGACGTAAAAAAGCTCTAATCTTTGATTAGGGCTTTTCTATATGATGGCGGAGTCGACACCGAATATCAGCACGCCTCTTACTGTGGTGACCGCTAACTTCCTAGTAAAAAATTAACCAACTGAATAATTACTCTGCAGTGCCTATTCAGCATCATATTACTTTTATACAGACGAAAAAAAACCTGAATCTTTCGATTCAGGTTTCTTAAATAAATGGCGGAGCGGACGGGACTCGAACCCGCGACCCCCGGCGTGACAGGCCGGTATTCTAACCAACTGAACTACCGCTCCACACGGAGATAAAACTTTCGTTTTATCCAATATTCGTAGTTCAAGACGAATATCTTAAAATTGAGCCTGGCGATGTCCTACTCTCACATGGGGAGACCCCACACTACCATCGGCGCTATTACGTTTCACTACTGAGTTCGGCATGGGATCAGGTGGGTCCATAACGCTATGGTCGCCAAGCAAATTCTGTTT
>NZ_FYAJ01000061.1:0-592 GCF_900185625.1 Photobacterium andalusiense | reverse complement strand
GTGATGTCAGCGTCGAGATGTCGATTACTCAGCAATTACCGCTAGATCATTTGAGTGCCGACGGTACTTATGTTGATGTTAATGGCGGTGATCTTACCATTAATGTACCTGTTCAAATGCAAGATACGGATGGTGATGCATTGCAACAACCCGTTGATGTGGTTGTGACGATTAAAGATGGCGCTAATCCTGAATTTGGTACTGATAAAGGTACCACCATTGTTGAAACCGAAACAGGGGTAACAGCCAGCGGTAAGATCCCATTAGATGTGGGCTCTGATGACATTGCGCATATTGATTTTGCTCAGTCTCAGCCATCACTTGATGGCATTGTCTCAAATAATCAAGCGACCCGTTATAGCGTTGATGGTAATGAGATTAAGGTCGTGATTGACGGTGGCACAAATGATGGTGAAGCGGTTCTAACGATCACAATTGGTAATGATGGCAGTTATATTGTTGAACAACATCAACCGATTGAACAAGATAATGCAGCAGGTGATAGCGTTAATATTGAGCTTGGTGTGGTGGCCACGGATGATGATGGTGATAGCAGTAATACGGGTCAATTAGAGATCCATATAAAGGATGG
>NZ_FYAJ01000039.1:0-1097 GCF_900185625.1 Photobacterium andalusiense | reverse complement strand
CAAACCGTTAAACCACACCGACAGTGGTGTCGATGGTTTAGTTGATAGTGTTAACGATAAAATCACCATTGATGTGCCGATTCAGGCGCAAGACACCGATGGTGATTGGCTACAAAAGCCTGCCAATGTTGATATCACCATTGTTGATGGTGCCAATCCAGAGTTTGGTGCCGACAGTGGCACCACCATTAATGAAACCACCCAAAATGGTCAAGTTATTAGCGGCGAAGTGCCGCTCGATGTGGGCTCAGATGCGATCCATCAGCTTGATTTCAACGCTGAACAACCGGATTTAGCCAACCTAACCAGTAATGGTGCCGCGACCACATTTGCAGTTAATGGCAACGTATTAACTGTGGTTGACAGTCACGATAAGCCAGTGATGGTCGTAACGATTGCGAAAGATGGCTCATACACGGTTGAAGTTACAGGCCCCATTGATCAAAACGATGCTGACATTGCCAATATTAACCTTGGTGTGACGGCAACGGATAATGATGGCGATACCGCGAACGGTCAGGTAGTGATCACCATTAATGATGGTGCAGATGCGGGCGGTAATGAGCACGGTGAGATCACCATTACCGAAGGTGATTTAACCCCTCAGGCTGGAGAGCAAGGCTACCCTGTATCGGGCAATACTACGATAGTGATTGAGGCAGGTGCCGATCGTCTTAATCCTGAGACTGTGGTTATCGATTCAGTCCAATTAACCAAATTAATTGATGAATTATCATCAGAGTTAACTACGGGCGATAATCAAGCGATCAGCTTTAGCTATGACAGCGCCACCGGGAAATTAGTCGGCGTAACTGCTGACGGCGAGCAAGTGGTAACAGTCTCATTGGATGCAGTCCAAGCGGCGAACGGTCACGATATCGACGTCACAGTAACGATTGTTCAAGACAAACCATTAAACCACACCGACAGTGGTGTCGATGGTTTGGTTGATAGTGTTAACGATAAAATCACCATTGATGTGCCGATCCAGGTGCAAGACACCGATGGTGATTGGCTACAAAAGCCTGCCAATGTTGATATCACCATTGTTGATGGTGCCAACCCAGAATTTGGCACTGACAGTGGCACCACCATTA
>NZ_FYAJ01000037.1:0-1163 GCF_900185625.1 Photobacterium andalusiense | reverse complement strand
GCAACGATAGTTGCAACAACACCAGCACCAACTGTACGGCCACCTTCACGGATAGCAAAACGTAGACCTTCGTCCATCGCGATAGGTGCGATTAGAGTAACAGTCATAGAGATGTTATCACCAGGCATTACCATTTCAACGCCTTCTGGTAGCTCGATAGTACCAGTTACGTCAGTTGTACGGAAGTAGAACTGTGGACGGTAACCTTTGAAGAAAGGAGTGTGACGACCACCTTCATCTTTAGAAAGAACATAGATTTCTGAAGTGAAAGTTGTGTGTGGAGTGATTGAACCTGGCTTAGCAAGTACTTGACCACGTTGAACGTCATCACGCTTAGTACCACGTAGAAGAACACCAACGTTCTCACCAGCACGGCCTTCGTCAAGAAGCTTACGGAACATCTCAACACCAGTACAAGTAGTTGTAATAGTGTCTACGATACCGATGATAGCAACTTCGTCACCAACTTTAACGATACCTTGCTCAATACGACCAGTTACAACAGTACCACGGCCTTGGATTGAGAATACATCTTCGATTGGAAGAATGAATGGTAGATCGATAGCACGCTCTGGCTCTGGAATGTAAGAATCTAGAGCTTCAGCTAGTTCAACAATCTTAGCTTCCCACTCAGCTTCGCCGTTAAGCGCGCCTAGTGCAGAACCCATGATTACTGGGCAATCATCACCTGGGAAATCGTACTCAGAAAGAAGTTCACGAACTTCCATCTCTACTAGCTCAAGTAGTTCTTCATCATCAACCATGTCACACTTGTTCATGAATACGATGATGTAAGGAATACCAACCTGGCGACCAAGTAGGATGTGCTCACGTGTTTGTGGCATAGGACCGTCAGTTGCAGCAACAACTAGGATACCACCATCCATTTGAGCAGCACCAGTGATCATGTTTTTAACATAATCGGCGTGTCCAGGACAGTCTACGTGTGCGTAGTGACGAGTAGGAGTATCGTACTCAACGTGAGAAGTTGAGATTGTGATACCACGCTCGCGCTCTTCTGGAGCGTTATCGATAGATGCGAAGTCTTTAGCAACACCACCGTACACTTTTGCAAGTGTAGTACAGATAGCAGCAGTTAGAGTTGTTTTACCGTGGTCAACGTGACCGATAGTACCAACGTTAACGTGCGGTTTATTACGTTC
>NZ_FYAJ01000059.1:0-609 GCF_900185625.1 Photobacterium andalusiense | reverse complement strand
GAGCTGCCATTGTTGTTTGATAACTATTGGGCGCATCACCAAAATCATGATCGCCGATATATATACGATGATCTTCAACCTCACCGTTGATTGCCCCACCGAGTGCTCGTTCATCTTCTGCTGTTGCAGTACCTGAATGGGTTAAGGTATCGGTGGTTAAGCGGAATCGACTTAATGTATACCCTGTTGCAATACCAGGGAAACTCGACCATGTAACGGCAATATCACTGCTTGTTGTGCCTGTTGGAACAGTAATACTTGCCATTTCATCAGCATCAAAGCGTCCATTACGATCAAAATCAATCCAACCGTATAAAGTAGCATCGCTGCCGGTATTATTGGTGACATTAACCGTGGCTGTATAACTGCTCGGTACCGGGCTGTTATCTATCGCTGGCAGAATAACACCATCTTCATCATTACTGCCGGTAGTATCATCACCATCTGCCATAGTAGCCGCAGAGCTGGTATTGGCATCGCCCTCAGCATCTGGTACGGCAGATCCCATGAATAAGTTACTATTTAAACCATGATACGGGCCATTATCACTGAGGGTACTACGGTAATCGCCTGCACCAGAAGCGGTACCACTGGCACCGTCTTCTGCAT
>NZ_FYAJ01000034.1:0-1544 GCF_900185625.1 Photobacterium andalusiense | reverse complement strand
GCCTTAGGGGTCGACTTACCCTGCCCCGATTAACGTTGGACAGGAACCCTTGATCTTCCGGCGAGGGAGTTTTTCACTCCCTTTATCGTTACTCATGTCAGCATTCGCACTTCTGATACCTCCAGCAAGCTTTACAACTCACCTTCAACGGCTTACAGAACGCTCCCCTACCCAATATGAACGAGTTCATATTGCCGCAGCTTCGGTGTATAGCTTAGCCCCGTTAAATCTTCCGCGCAGGCCGACTCGACCAGTGAGCTATTACGCTTTCTTTAAATGATGGCTGCTTCTAAGCCAACATCCTGGCTGTCTGAGCCTTCCCACATCGTTTCCCACTTAGCTATAACTTTGGGACCTTAGCTGGCGGTCTGGGTTGTTTCCCTCTTCACGACGGACGTTAGCACCCGCCGTGTGTCTCCCGGATATTACTTACTGGTATTCGGAGTTTGCAAAGGGTTGGTAAGTCGGGATGACCCCCTAGCCTTAACAGTGCTCTACCCCCAGTAGTATTCGTCCGAGGCGCTACCTAAATAGCTTTCGGGGAGAACCAGCTATCTCCGAGTTTGATTGGCCTTTCACCCCTAGCCACAAGTCATCCGCTAATTTTTCAACATTAGTCGGTTCGGTCCTCCAGTAAGTGTTACCTCACCTTCAACCTGCCCATGGCTAGATCACTCGGTTTCGGGTCTAATCCTAGCAACTAATTCGCCCAGTTAAGACTCGGTTTCCCTACGGCTCCCCTAAACGGTTAACCTTGCTACTAAAATTAAGTCGCTGACCCATTATACAAAAGGTACGCAGTCACATAACAAGTATGCTCCTACTGCTTGTACGTACACGGTTTCAGGTTCTATTTCACTCCCCTCACAGGGGTTCTTTTCGCCTTTCCCTCACGGTACTGGTTCACTATCGGTCAGTCAGGAGTATTTAGCCTTGGAGGATGGTCCCCCCATGTTCAAACAGGATATCACGTGTCCCGTCCTACTCGATTTCACTAATAAAGCGTTGTTGGTTACGGGGCTATCACCCTGTATCGCGGTACTTTCCAGAACCTTCACCTAACGCTGAACTAACTTAAGGGCTAATCCGGTTTCGCTCGCCGCTACTACCGGAATCTCGGTTGATTTCTCTTCCTCGGGGTACTTAGATGTTTCAGTTCCCCCGGTTCGCTTCATTAACCTATGTATTCAGTTAATGATACTAGCTTATGCTAGTGGGTTTCCCCATTCGGAAATCCCAGACTCAAGTGGCTTTTACTGCCTAATCTGGGCTTATCGCAAGTTAATACGTCCTTCATCGCCTCTGACTGCCAAGGCATCCACCGTGTACGCTTAGTCACTTAACCATACAACCCCAAGAGGTCTTTGCTCTTAGTTTCCACTGAAAAAGTGGAGTAAGTTGGTCAAACAACCAAGGTTTGTGTTTAATAATCCGATCAAGAAAATATTAAACATTGGTTTTTCGCCGGACTCATTTATTTGTCTTCACTTTAAAAAGTGAAAGCAAACACAGACACTTGAATGTGTATGTTTTGAGAACTCGTT
>NZ_FYAJ01000032.1:0-1660 GCF_900185625.1 Photobacterium andalusiense | reverse complement strand
GTCAGTCAGGAGTATTTAGCCTTGGAGGATGGTCCCCCCATGTTCAAACAGGATATCACGTGTCCCGTCCTACTCGATTTCACTAATAAAGCGTTGTTGGTTACGGGGCTATCACCCTGTATCGCGGCACTTTCCAGAACCTTCACCTAACGCTGAACTAACTTAAGGGCTAATCCGGTTTCGCTCGCCGCTACTACCGGAATCTCGGTTGATTTCTCTTCCTCGGGGTACTTAGATGTTTCAGTTCCCCCGGTTCGCTTCATTAACCTATGTATTCAGTTAATGATACTAGCTTATGCTAGTGGGTTTCCCCATTCGGAAATCCCAGACTCAAGTGGCTTTTACTGCCTAATCTGGGCTTATCGCAAGTTAATACGTCCTTCATCGCCTCTGACTGCCAAGGCATCCACCGTGTACGCTTAGTCACTTAACCATACAACCCCAAGAGGTCTTGTATGTTCAAACAACCAAGGTTTGCGTTTAATAATCCGATCAAGAAAATATTAAACATTGGTTTTTCGCCGGACTCGATACAAGACACTTGAATGTGTGTTGTTTTGAGAACTCGTTTTTATTCGAAAATAAAAACATTTTTAAAATCAATCTTTCGATTGAATTTACTAGTCAGCTTTCCAGATTGTTAAAGAGCATGCAATTATCTAACGATAACCACTTTCTAATGATTTTCAGCGACAACAATGCGGACTTAATAAAGGTATTCTTCATTAAATCTGCTATTCCGTGCAGAAAATTCTTAGAGAGTGGTGGGCGATACCGGGCTCGAACCAGTGACCCCCTCCTTGTAAGGGAGGTGCTCTCCCAACTGAGCTAATCGCCCACGATAGTTTTAATTCCTTCGTGAGAAAGAATGGTGGGTCGTGCAGGATTCGAACCTGCGACCAATTGATTAAAAGTCAACTGCTCTACCAACTGAGCTAACGACCCATTGGCGTCCCGTAGGGGAGTCGAACCCCTGTTACCGCCGTGAAAGGGCGGTGTCCTAGGCCTCTAGACGAACGGGACAATGTTCATACTTATTATTGTTGGGCAACAATAAGTGGCTCTCTTACATTTTAACCAAGCAATCTGTGTGGACACTGCATAAAACAGTATAAGTCTTTAGGTAAGGAGGTGATCCAGCCCCAGGTTCCCCTAGGGCTACCTTGTTACGACTTCACCCCAGTCATGAACCACACCGTGGTAAACGCCCTCCCGAAGGTTAAGCTATCTACTTCTGGTGCAGCCCACTCCCATGGTGTGACGGGCGGTGTGTACAAGGCCCGGGAACGTATTCACCGTGACATTCTGATTCACGATTACTAGCGATTCCGACTTCATGGAGTCGAGTTGCAGACTCCAATCCGGACTACGACGTACTTTGTGGGATTCGCTTACTATCGCTAGTTTGCAGCCCTCTGTATACGCCATTGTAGCACGTGTGTAGCCCTACTCGTAAGGGCCATGATGACTTGACGTCGTCCCCACCTTCCTCCGGTTTATCACCGGCAGTCTCCCTGGAGTTCCCACCATTACGTGCTGGCAAACAAGGATAAGGGTTGCGCTCGTTGCGGGACTTAACCCAACATTTCACAACACGAGCTGACGACAGCCATGCAGCACCTGTCTCAGAGTTCCCGAAGGCACTAAGCTATCTCTAGCG
>NZ_FYAJ01000036.1:0-1200 GCF_900185625.1 Photobacterium andalusiense | reverse complement strand
CGCTAGAGATAGCTTAGTGCCTTCGGGAACTCTGAGACAGGTGCTGCATGGCTGTCGTCAGCTCGTGTTGTGAAATGTTGGGTTAAGTCCCGCAACGAGCGCAACCCTTATCCTTGTTTGCCAGCACGTAATGGTGGGAACTCCAGGGAGACTGCCGGTGATAAACCGGAGGAAGGTGGGGACGACGTCAAGTCATCATGGCCCTTACGAGTAGGGCTACACACGTGCTACAATGGCGTATACAGAGGGCTGCAAACTAGCGATAGTAAGCGAATCCCACAAAGTACGTCGTAGTCCGGATTGGAGTCTGCAACTCGACTCCATGAAGTCGGAATCGCTAGTAATCGTGAATCAGAATGTCACGGTGAATACGTTCCCGGGCCTTGTACACACCGCCCGTCACACCATGGGAGTGGGCTGCACCAGAAGTAGATAGCTTAACCTTCGGGAGGGCGTTTACCACGGTGTGGTTCATGACTGGGGTGAAGTCGTAACAAGGTAGCCCTAGGGGAACCTGGGGCTGGATCACCTCCTTACCTAAAGACTTATGCTGTTTTATGCAGTGTCCACACAGATTGCTTGGTTAAAATGTAAAAGAACATCTAAGTTACCCATAACTTAGAAAAAACTTAGTCCCGTTCGTCTAGAGGCCTAGGACACCGCCCTTTCACGGCGGTAACAGGGGTTCGACTCCCCTACGGGACGCCACTTCTTTTCATCGGAAGTAAAACGATGGGCGATTAGCTCAGTTGGGAGAGCACCTCCCTTACAAGGAGGGGGTCACTGGTTCGAGCCCGGTATCGCCCACCACTTTCTGTTGAATAGAACTTCTCCTAAGAAGTAAAACTTGATGGGGTTATAGCTCAGCTGGGAGAGCGCCTGCCTTGCACGCAGGAGGTCTGCGGTTCGATCCCGCATAGCTCCACCACTTTCTAAATACATTCGTAAGAGTGTGATTAGAAAGTGGATTAGTCATCTTTAAAAATGACAAAACACATGTTCTTTAACAATCTGGAAAGCTGACTAGTAAATTCAATCGAAAGATTGATTTTAAAAATGTTCTTCGAAAGAAGAACGAGTTCTCAAAACATACACATTCAAGTGTCTGTGTTTGCTTTCACTTTTTAAAGTGAAGACAAATAAATGAGTCCGGCGAAAAACCAATGTTTAATATTTTCTTGATCGGATTATTAAACACAA
>NZ_FYAJ01000038.1:0-1162 GCF_900185625.1 Photobacterium andalusiense | reverse complement strand
TGGCTACGTAGCTCAGTTGGTTAGAGCACATCACTCATAATGATGGGGTCACAGGTTCGAATCCCGTCGTAGCCACCATTTCAATTTTATTATAAGATTGAAAATCAATACTCGATATTGATAAAATGCGGAAGTGGCGGAATTGGTAGACGCACTAGATTTAGGTTCTAGCGCCGTAAGGTGTGAGAGTTCAAGTCTCTCCTTCCGCACCATTCTTTCAATAGAGTTGAAAGAAGCTTGAAAAAGCACATTGTAGGTCTATCGCCAAGCGGTAAGGCAACGGCTTTTGATGCCGTCATTCCCTGGTTCGAATCCAGGTAGACCTGCCACAATTTAAGATGACGATTAATTATTTTATTCTTCGGTGTCTATTGGCTACGTAGCTCAGTTGGTTAGAGCACATCACTCATAATGATGGGGTCACAGGTTCGAATCCCGTCGTAGCCACCATTTATTCTTCGATTAAGTATTTACCTATACTTTAATTGAAAAATACGATCAGAGAACAACAGTTATTTATAACTGACAATATGCGGAAGTGGCGGAATTGGTAGACGCACTAGATTTAGGTTCTAGCGCCGCAAGGTGTGAGAGTTCAAGTCTCTCCTTCCGCACCATTCTCTCTGATCTTAAAGTCTTGTTACTACCCAACAAGCAAAGGTTACTTGAAAAAGTAAACCAGTAGGTCTATCGCCAAGCGGTAAGGCAACGGCTTTTGATGCCGTCATTCCCTGGTTCGAATCCAGGTAGACCTGCCATATTTAGATTAATTGTTACGACAGTTAATCATTGCGGAAGTGGCGGAATTGGTAGACGCACTAGATTTAGGTTCTAGCGCCGTAAGGTGTGAGAGTTCAAGTCTCTCCTTCCGCACCATTATTCTTTAAATCAGCTTTTTACCAATTACTGATTTAATTAATACAACTAGAGATACAACAGTTATTTATAACTGACAATTTGCGGAAGTGGCGGAATTGGTAGACGCACTAGATTTAGGTTCTAGCGCCGCAAGGTGTGAGAGTTCAAGTCTCTCCTTCCGCACCATTCTCTCTAGTTTTGTGAAAGTCTTATGAAAATAAGCACTGTAGGTCTATCGCCAAGCGGTAAGGCAACGGCTTTTGATGCCGTCATTCCCTGGTTCGAATCCAGGTAGACCTGCCAT
>NZ_FYAJ01000033.1:0-1650 GCF_900185625.1 Photobacterium andalusiense | reverse complement strand
AGTCTTATTTTAAAGATAATAATATTCCCGTAGAGAAAATATCAAGCGTAGAACAATTAATAACAATAATAAAAGATAATCATCATGTGAACCTTATTGATATATTTTCTCATAGTGAAGCTGAAAAGATCATTATTGGACAAGATGAAATAACGCTCAATAATATTGATAATTATAAACAGCAGCTTAATCAATTAGGCCAACATCTGTCAGAACACGCACACATTAATTTATTAGGTTGTGATATTGCCCAAACCGACGCGGGTAAATTACTGGTTGATAAATTTGCCCAGTACACTGGAGTCAGTGTTGCCGCATCAAATGATAAAACAGGGGCTTCTGAGTTAGGGGGGGATTGGGATCTTGAATATGTCAGTAAAGTTAATCGTTTTACTTACTTTCCTTCTGATTTTTCCTTGTATAAAGAATATCCATCGGTTCTTGGTGATATTGCCAATTCTTTAGTGGGATGGATGACAAATGGCGGGGGGTGTTATACCTCAGATCAATATGGTTATTGGTGGGGACCAGCAGAAATTAACTCGTTGCAAAGTGGGTGGAATACTACGGTTTTGGTTGATACTCCTCATCAGCGCGTACTTGGTAGTGCGATATCAAGTAATACTTCTGGTGCACAATGTGTCCTTAGCAGTAATGGTAGCCAAGATCTTAATGATCCAGTGGGTTCAAATCATTATGTAGAGTATCAGTTTGAAACCAGAAATTTTGATCCCACTAGTGTTATTTATGAATTGGGTAGCATGGGGTGGGTTGAAAATAGAACGAGTAAAGTTGAAATTCGTTTATCCTCAGATGACTTTGCTACTTATACACTCATTCATAGTCCAAGCGCTAATATAAATACTCAGTTTTTTGAATTTACTAATCCAACATTATTAGAACCTAATAAATTTTATAAAATGAGAGTCTATTTTTATTCTATCGTTAGTGTTGAAATGTCGGATGTAAATCTTGCAGGGACCAGAACGTATGCTCCCGCTGATTTTGGCGATGCGCCTGATACCAGTGCGGCGACAGGTGTGAATAATTATCAAACACTACGTAGTAATAATGGGCCAGAGCATTTCGTTGACGAAGACTTGTACATTGGTTCAACTGTACCCGATTTAGAAGATGGTGATCTGCAAGACATTACAGCGACGTCTGATGATAGTGATGGCGTAGACGATGAAGGGGGCATGACATTGATGCCTATTCAAAGTACGTCAACGGATTATAAAGTGTATTTAAAAGTCACTAATAATACTGGCGCAACGGCGACATTAGCCGGTTGGATTGACTTTAATCGTAATGGGCAGTTTGAAGAAAGTGAAGGGCAGCTTGTTCAAATACCTTCTGGTGTAACGCAAGTCAATACTGAACTGGAATGGAATGGGATTTCCCCAAGTAGCAGTACCCATTTATATTTGCGTTTACGTCTAGTCAATCGTGTTGTTACGGGAATATCGGATATATCTTCACTTGGCGCTGATGGCTATGGTGAAGTCGAAGACCACCGTATCGAAATGCAAGACATTGATTTAGGGGATGCCCCAGACAGCTATGGTATCGACCCAACATTAGGTGGTGCATACCATATTATTACCAATACATCGAATCTCTATTTGGGTAATTCAACCATTGATACCG
>NZ_FYAJ01000058.1:0-615 GCF_900185625.1 Photobacterium andalusiense | reverse complement strand
GTGACTGCGTACCTTTTGTATAATGGGTCAGCGACTTAATTTTAGTAGCAAGGTTAACCGTTTAGGGGAGCCGTAGGGAAACCGAGTCTTAACTGGGCGAATTAGTTGCTAGGATTAGACCCGAAACCGAGTGATCTAGCCATGGGCAGGTTGAAGGTGAGGTAACACTTACTGGAGGACCGAACCGACTAATGTTGAAAAATTAGCGGATGACTTGTGGCTAGGGGTGAAAGGCCAATCAAACTCGGAGATAGCTGGTTCTCCCCGAAAGCTATTTAGGTAGCGCCTCGGACGAATACTACTGGGGGTAGAGCACTGTTAAGGCTAGGGGGTCATCCCGACTTACCAACCCTTTGCAAACTCCGAATACCAGTAAGTAATATCCGGGAGACACACGGCGGGTGCTAACGTCCGTCGTGAAGAGGGAAACAACCCAGACCGCCAGCTAAGGTCCCAAAGTTATAGCTAAGTGGGAAACGATGTGGGAAGGCTCAGACAGCCAGGATGTTGGCTTAGAAGCAGCCATCATTTAAAGAAAGCGTAATAGCTCACTGGTCGAGTCGGCCTGCGCGGAAGATTTAACGGGGCTAAGCTATACACCGAAGCTGCGGCAAT
>NZ_FYAJ01000029.1:0-1702 GCF_900185625.1 Photobacterium andalusiense | reverse complement strand
TGCTGGAGGTATCAGAAGTGCGAATGCTGACATGAGTAACGATAAAGGGAGTGAAAAACTCCCTCGCCGGAAGATCAAGGGTTCCTGTCCAACGTTAATCGGGGCAGGGTAAGTCGACCCCTAAGGCGAGGCCGAAAGGCGTAGTCGATGGGAAACGGGTTAATATTCCCGTACTTCTTATAATTGCGATGGAGGGACGGAGAAGGCTAGGTGAGCCTGGCGACGGTTGTCCAGGTCCAAGTATGTAGGCTGATGGTTTAGGCAAATCCGGACCATCTTAAGGCTGAGATACGATGTCGAGCTACTACGGTAGTGAAGTCATTGATGCCATGCTTCCGGGAAAAGCTTCTAAGCTTCAGATTATAAGAAATCGTACCCCAAACCGACACAGGTGATCAGGTAGAGAATACCAAGGCGCTTGAGAGAACTCGGGTGAAGGAACTAGGCAAAATGGTACCGTAACTTCGGGAGAAGGTACGCTCCTAGCGGTGATGAGACTTGCTCTCTAAGCTGCCGGGAGTCGCAGATACCAGGTGGCTGCAACTGTTTATTAAAAACACAGCACTGTGCAAAATCGAAAGATGACGTATACGGTGTGACGCCTGCCCGGTGCCGGAAGGTTAATTGATGGGGTTAGACTTCGGTCGAAGCTCTTGATCGAAGCCCCGGTAAACGGCGGCCGTAACTATAACGGTCCTAAGGTAGCGAAATTCCTTGTCGGGTAAGTTCCGACCTGCACGAATGGCGTAATGATGGCCACGCTGTCTCCACCCGAGACTCAGTGAAATTGAAATCGCAGTGAAGATGCTGTGTACCCGCGGCTAGACGGAAAGACCCCGTGAACCTTTACTATAGCTTGGCACTGAACATTGACCCTACATGTGTAGGATAGGTGGGAGACGTTGAAGCAACCGCGCCAGTGGTTGTGGAGTCAATCTTGAAATACCACCCTTGTATGCTTGATGTTCTAACGTCGACCCCTTATCGGGGTTACGGACAGTGCCTGGTGGGTAGTTTGACTGGGGCGGTCTCCTCCCAAAGAGTAACGGAGGAGCACGAAGGTGGGCTAATCACGGTCGGACATCGTGAGGTTAGTGCAATGGCATAAGCCCGCTTGACTGCGAGAATGACAATTCGAGCAGGTGCGAAAGCAGGTCATAGTGATCCGGTGGTTCTGAATGGAAGGGCCATCGCTCAACGGATAAAAGGTACTCCGGGGATAACAGGCTGATACCGCCCAAGAGTTCATATCGACGGCGGTGTTTGGCACCTCGATGTCGGCTCATCACATCCTGGGGCTGAAGTCGGTCCCAAGGGTATGGCTGTTCGCCATTTAAAGTGGTACGCGAGCTGGGTTTAGAACGTCGTGAGACAGTTCGGTCCCTATCTGCCGTGGGCGTTGGATGATTGAGAGGGGCTGCTCCTAGTACGAGAGGACCGGAGTGGACGAACCGCTGGTGTTCGGGTTGTATCGCCAGATGCATTGCCCGGTAGCTAAGTTCGGAATCGATAACCGCTGAAAGCATCTAAGCGGGAAGCGAGCCTCAAGATGAGTCATCCCTAGACCTTTAAGGTCTCTAAAGGGTTGTTGAAGACTACAACGTTGATAGGTCAGGTGTGTAAGTGCTGTGAGGCATTGAGCTAACTGATACTAATTGCCCGTGAGGCTTAACCATACAACACCCAAGGGGTTTTTCTTCTC